>NZ_JAOQJI010000042.1:0-34226 GCF_025567125.1 Phocaeicola fibrisolvens
TTTCTAATCGAAAAATTTTATTAGCTTGGTAACTAACTGATTATTAATTAATAATAGCTGTTTTGGCGAATTTTCTCCGGACAGCAATGATTTATATTTTCAAGTGTATGGGCCTGATGCTTGCCGGCACATTCATCATCATGCTGATTGTAATCGTATGCATCAGCTATCAGGTAAGATTCATTTCACGCTTCGAGAAGATTTTCCAAATTCGCGAGGACTTCTCATACGCTATGATACACGACATGAAAACACCGCTCACATCCATCATCATGGCGCTGAAGTTCCTCAGAAGCGGAAAGCTTGACAACAGGCAGGAAATGAAGGACAAATACTTCGACATTGCCGAAAACGAAGCAGACCACCTGCTTACCCTTACAAATAAAGTGCTGACCATATCCAAACTGGAGAACCATAAACTGGAGATGAACAGAACAGAAGTTGAGCTTACTCCTATAATAGAGAAACTGACCGAGAAGTTCAAGGCAAAATCGCAAAAGACAGTGAATTTCATTACAGATATAAAAGCCGAAACTGCCTATGCCGATGCTGAATATCTGGAAGAGGTACTAAGTAACCTCATAGACAATTCCATAAAATATTCGGGTGAGAGCGTAGAGATAAGAATAAGCACAGCGCGGGATGACAGATATACCGTTCTTAAAGTTCATGACAATGGTTTTGGGATATCCGATAAAGATATTCATCTTATTTTCCGAAAGTATGAACGTGCATCAGCCGTTAAGCGTAACCGCCGGAAAGGTACTTCCGGTTTCGGACTCGGACTGAATTTCGTTGATCAGGTGGTTGAAGCACATCACGGAAAAATATTTGTATCCAGCATAGAAGGTGAGTTCACGGAATTCACAATCTATCTGCCGCTGGCTGAAGATAAGAACCCGATGCAAAATGGCTGACAAAGCGTTTCACAAGTAAAGACTGACGATATACACAAAATCTGTTTCTGAGATGCCGTATATTCCACATATTTCCATACATTTGTTTCATAATTGCAAAAACAATGATAAAACTGTTATTGGTAGAAGACGACAAGAATCTGTCATACATCGTACAGTCCGGCCTCCAGGACATCATCGGGGGATATGAGGTGATTACCGCTTGTAATGGGGAAGAGGGATTGGAAGCCTGGAAGGCACATCGCCCCGACATCATCATCTCCGACATTGATATGCCGGTGATGGATGGCTTTGAAATGGTGCGGCGCATACGGGCAACCGACGTGGATACCCCCATTCTTTTCGCTTCCGCACTTACCTCTCCCAAGGATGTCAGGAAAGGATATGATATCGGCGTCAATAATTACGTGAAGAAACCGTTCATCCCCGATGAACTGGATGCACATCTGCACGCCATCCTGAAAATGAAGGAAGGAAGTAAGACCCGCAACGAAGAAGGATTGTGCAAGTTCGGCCATTATACGCTGGATGCCGAACATGCCACACTCTATAATCACGAATCGGGCGATAAAACGGATCTTACCGTAAGAGAAGCTCAGATTTTACAGTTGCTCGCGCAAAATAAAGGTGATGTGGTAACAAGAGAGACCATTTTGGGCCGTTTCTGGAATACTGACAAGGATTATTTTGCCTCACGCAGCCTCGATGTGTTCATCACCAAATTAAGAAAGCTGTTTGCGGAAGACCCTCATATAGAGATTGTCACCAAAAGAGGTACAGGGCTTATACTTATGGTCAATAACTGAGTTTATCCGATTGCTTTCAAAACGCCGAAGCGTTTCAACTAAAACGCCTTTACGTTTTCTCCAAAACGCCGAAGCGTTTCAACTAAAACGCCTTTGCGTTTTACTCCAAACGTCGAAGCGTTTGAAATAAAACGTCGAAGCGTTTTCCGGGCCTTGTCTGAAGGCCCTCCAGAAGCCCTTCTAAGGCCTTATTTCTTCGGTTCTTCCTTCTTGGCCGGTTCGTCTGTCTTTACCGGTGCCGAAAGAATCTCCCGGTAACGGACGGGATTCTGCAATACTTCGATGGCTTTCTCCAAGTCGGTATCGTCTTTCAACCGTTCCATCACGGCTCCACGCTGGTAGAAATAGCGGGTCACGATTTCCTGTGAAAGATATTCCTTAATCGGTTTGGCGAAATAGTCCAGATCGCGATCCAGGTTGTGGTTGAGTTTCTTCTCCAGGGCCTTGAACTCTTCGGATGCTTCGGTCATGTAGCCCTCGAACTCGGCCACTTCCTTCAGGCTCTTCAACAGCTTTTCGCTCTGGCGGTCGTAGGTGAAATTACGCGACTTCACCAGTTTCTTGAACGCTTCATAGTCGGCATCGGTCAACTTGAACTCGTCTACCGAAGCCAGTGTGGGATGATCCCAGCAATATTGAGTGGCGTAATCGAAAATCAGGTCGTCGTTCATCAGATAGAACACGATGTTCGGAATCTTGTCGCCTTTCACTTCGATGTCGGGACGGATACCTCCCCCGTCGCGTACCTCACGTCCGGCGGCAGTGTGGAATACGGTGGTCAGACTGTCGGGCGTACGGGCTACGGAACCGTCGGCGTTCTTCTTGGCATAGTCGATGGCCTGGATGCAACGTCCGCTGGGAATATAATATTTGGAGGTAGTCACTTTCAGCGTACCGTTGTAGGGCAACGGACGGATGGTCTGTACCAGTCCTTTTCCGAAGGTGCGCGTACCGATAATCACCGCACGGTCCAAATCCTGCAACGAACCGCTCACGATTTCAGAAGCAGAAGCCGTGGAACCGTTCACCAGGATGGCCAGCGGAATCTGGGTGTCGACCGGCTCGTTCTGGGTCTTGTAGGAACCCTGCGCCTGACGCAGCTTGCCTTTGGTCACCACAATCTCCTGTCCCTTCGGCACGTAAAGATTGACGATGTCTACCGCTTCCGACAAGGAACCTCCTCCGTTGTCGCGCAGATCGATAATCAGCGACTTGGCGCCTTTCTGTTTCAGTTCGATGAAGGCTTTCTTGAAGTCCTTGGCAGAATTTTCGGTGAAGCTGGACAGGGCCAGATAGCCGATGCTGTCTTTCACCATGCCGTAATAGGGCACAGGATTGGTACGGATGTTCTTACGGGTGAGCTTGAATTCCATCACCGTGCTGTCGTTCTTCAACGGGCGCAGCACTTTCAGCACAAACGAAGTGCCCGGCTCTCCACGCAGGGCTTCGCTCACTTTTGAAGAAAACTCCTGGGGCTTCATGTTGCCGCGCACCATCTCCTTCCCTCCCACCGAGAGGATGATGTCGCCCGCCTTCACGCCAGCCTCAGCTGCCGGCATGCCCTCGGTAGGCTCTACCACCGCGATGCGGTCTTTGGCTTCATAGTAGCGGATGGCTGCTCCGATGCCCCCGTATTTCCCGGTCGTCATCTCCTTGAGGCTGCTCACCTCTTCTTCAGGATAGTATTCCGTATAGGGGTCGGTCAGCGAAAGCATGCCTTCCACCCCGGTCTGAATCATTTTCTCGGCATTCACGGTATCGACATAGAACATGTCCAGTTCCTTGAAAATGGAGTTGAAAATGTCCAGATTTTTCGATATCTGAAAATTGCGGTCGTCTTCCTTGAAACTGGTCATCCCCATGCCCAGCATCACAATGAAGGCTCCGGCCAGCATTTTTCTTGCATTCATACGTCGTTTGTTTTCAATTTATTTCTTCCTGCAAATAAACACATTATTCCGGTCAGACTTGCAGAAGTGCGTCAATATTTAACTTAATTTCGTCCCATTTCTTTCCGGGCAGGGTGGTGCCTACCTCCTGAATCACGGCCGTGGCCAGGATGGTACTGATTTGCACGCATTTTTCCAGCGAATAGCCGCAGGTCAGGCCGTACATGAAACCGGCGGCATAGAAATCGCCGGCTCCGGTGGTATCCACCACGCCCTCAATCGGACACGACAGCAGCTGGATGACTTCGGTACCTTTCTTCACGAGAGAGCCTTCTTTTCCGGTCTTCACCACGGCAATGCTGCACTTGGAGGCGATTTCTTCCAAGGCTTCGTGGGGTTCCTTGCCTGTATAGGCCCGTGCCTCGCTCTCATTGGCAAACACGATGTCTACGTATTTCACAATCAGATGGTCGAAGAAATCGCGCTCGGCTTCCACCACATTGTAGCTGGCCATGTCGAGACATACCTGAAGACCTTCTTCCTTAGCCAGCTGCATGGCCCGCAGCATCAGGTCGTGGTCTTGCAGCAGATAGCCTTCGATATAGAGATAATCATAACCGGTAAACATATCGCGCGACAGGTCGTCGGCATGCAAGGTGGCAGCCGCTCCCAGACAGGTGCCGAACGTGCGTTCTCCGTCGGGCGAGATGAACGTGGAGGCAATGCCGGAAGGCAGGTCACAGGTTTTCAGCGCGGTTTTCACTCCCCGCTGCCGGAGAGTGTCGTCGAAGAACTGCCCGGTCTCGTCCTTTCCGATTTTCCCGATAAATCCGGGAGTGGCCCCCAGGGCAGCCAAGGCACTTACCGTGTTGCTGGCCGAACCGCCCGTGGCCCGGTGTATCTTCATGCCGGCAGTGGATTTACGTATCTCGGCCAGCGTATCTTCCTGTATCAACTGCATGCTTCCTTTGGGCAGATGCAACTTCTCCAATAAAGAATCGTCATCAATTTTCACCAATACATCTACCAATGCATTGCCCATTCCTAATATTTTATCCATTTTGCTTTATTTTTTTTGCAAAGATATTGCATAATTCAAAATATCCTACTACCTTTGCAGCGCAATTAAGGAAAAAACCTTCTTCAGTAGCTCAGTCGGTTAGAGCATCTGACTGTTAATCAGAGGGTCGTTGGTTCAAGTCCAACCTGAAGAGCTCCTTTTTTGAAAAAACATGTTTGAACCTTCTTCAGTAGCTCAGTCGGTTAGAGCATCTGACTGTTAATCAGAGGGTCGTTGGTTCAAGTCCAACCTGAAGAGCTCCTTTTTAGGAAAACATGTTTAAACTTTCTTCAGTAGCTCAGTCGGTTAGAGCATCTGACTGTTAATCAGAGGGTCGTTGGTTCAAGTCCAACCTGAAGAGCTTGAGAGTTCGTTTGCTAAAAACGAACTTTTTTTATACCCTAAAACGAAACGATATGGACGATTCTTACTCGCGAACGTATTATCATTATTTTAACCACTTCCTGAAGGAGTGCCGTGAGTAGATTGTACCTTACTCTGAAGATGCTCCTCCGGGCTTAAAACGAAGGAAAGGAGCAGAAACATGAGAAAGTATCTTTTTTGTGAAGCAGGTTTCGTAGAAAAAACGAACTGGCAGCCCAACTGCTGGATTAATGTGGAGTGTCCCGATGAGTCGGATTTCCGCTTCCTGCAAGATGAATTGAAAGTTCCCCGATCTTTCTTGAACGATATCGCCGATACGGACGAAAGGCCGCGTACGGATACGGAAGGCAACTGGCTGCTGACCATCTTGCGTATCCCCATGCAGACGCCCGATTCGAAGGTGCCGTATGTCACGGTGCCCATCGGCATCATCACGAACAATGAACTGGTGATTTCGGTGTGCTACTACTCTACGGAGATGCTGCCCGACTTCATTGAACATACGCAGCGCAAGGGCATCAACGTGCCCAACAAATACGAACTGATTCTGCGGCTTATTTACTCTTCGGCCGTGTGGTTCCTGAAATACCTGAAACAGATTAACAATGAGGTGAACTGTGCGGAAAAGGAACTGGAGCGGAGTATCCGTAACGAGGACTTGCTCCGGTTGATGAACCTGCAGAAGAGTCTGGTGTACTTCAACACGTCCATCCGTGGCAATGAGGTCATGATAGGCAAGCTGCAGAACATTTTCAATGAACAGGATTACCAGAACGCGGAACTGACCGATGACGTGCTCATCGAACTGAAACAGGCTCACAACCAGGTGAACATCTACAGTGACATCCTTACGGGTACGATGGATGCCTTCGCGTCCATTATCTCCAACAACGTGAACACCATCATGAAACGCATGACCAGTCTCTCCATCATCCTGATGGTGCCTACGCTGATTGCCAGTTTCTACGGTATGAACGTGGATATTCACATCGAAGGCTTGCCCCATGCGTTTGCCCTGATTGTCTGCTTCTCGATTCTCTTGTCGGCAGCCGCATTCGTCATTTTCCGGAAAATCAAATGGTTCTAAGCTAAGATGAAGTACGGAGTTTCTTCCAATACCCTGTTGCTGACGGCTGGCGTGGTGTGGCTGGTGGCGGGCCTCAATATTCTGCAAATTGGCGTCTCCTGCTGGATTACGGATACGCACTACTGGCTCCTGAAGGTCTGTGAGGCCAGTCTGGTGTTCCTACTGTTCTTCTGCATGGTTTTCCACAAGCTCTACCGCAAGCATACGCAGCGTATCACTTCGGGAAAGCGGGAAAGGCATTGTCCCTTCTCTTTCTTTGATGTGAAGGGGTGGATTGTCATGGCATTCATGATTGGGATGGGCGTCACCATCCGCAAGGCACATTTGTTGCCGGAAAGTTTCATCGCCGTATTCTATACCGGACTCTCTCTGGCACTCATTGCCACCGGAGGGCGTTTTATCCGGCTCTTCTGGAAAAGGAAACGAAACTGCTGACGCAGCATGACAAGCATAAAAAAAGCCGCCTCAAACGAGACGGCTTTTCTTTTTATATTCGGTTGAGTTATTCAACTTCGCTATAGTCCAACACGTTCTTCTTGTTGGCCAAGATGCGATCGTATTCTTCTTTAGAACCTACCACAATCTTTTCAAACTCACGCTGACCAGTACCAGCCGGAATCAGGTGACCGCAAATTACGTTCTCCTTCATACCTTCCAGCTTGTCCACCTTACCGTTGATAGCAGCTTCGTTCAATACCTTCGTTGTTTCCTGGAAGGAAGCAGCCGACATGAAGCTTGAAGTCTGCAATGCGGCACGTGTGATACCCTGCAGAATCTGAGTAGAAGTAGCAGGCACTGCATCACGTACTTCCACCAGCTTCAGGTCACGACGCTTCAACATACTGTTTTCATCGCGGAGCTTGCGGGCTGTGACAATCTGTCCCGGTTGCAGGTTCTGAGAGTCACCAGCATCTACTACCACTTTCTTGCCCCAGATACGGTCGTTTTCTTCATTGAATTCAATGCGGTCAACTACCTGCTGTTCCAGGAAGCGGGTATCACCCGGCTCGTCAATCTGTACCTTACGCATCATCTGACGAACGATGATTTCGAAGTGCTTATCGTTGATCTTCACACCCTGCAGACGGTACACGTCCTGAATTTCATTTACGATATATTCCTGAACGGCTGTAGGACCTTTGATGGCCAGGATATCGGCAGGAGTGATGGCACCATCCGACAACGGGGTTCCGGCACGTACGTAGTCGTTTTCCTGAACCAGAATCTGCTTGGACAATGCAACCAAGTACTTACGTACATCGCCTGTCTTGGAAGTCACGATGATTTCACGGTTACCACGTTTGATCTTACCCATTGTTACCTCACCGTCGATTTCAGATACGACTGCAGGGTTAGACGGGTTACGGGCTTCGAACAGCTCAGTTACTCGCGGAAGACCACCGGTGATATCACCTGCTTTACCAACGGCACGCGGAATCTTCACCAAAATATCACCCGACTTCACGGTCTGTTTATCTTCGACCACTACGTGACCACCTACCGGCAAGTTGTATGTACGGATGATTCCACCATTTTCATCCAAAATATGTAATGACGGAATCTTAGTCTTATCCTTAGACTCTGTAATGATGATTTCACGCAAGCCTGTAGCCTCATCAGATTCTACCTTGTAAGTCACATTTTCAATCACTGATTCAAAGTCAATCTTACCGGCAGCTTCTGTTACGATAACGGCGTTGAACGGGTCCCACTTCGCAATCAGCTTGCCCTTTTCTACGACTTCACCGTCTGAAGCATACAACTTAGAACCGTAAGGTACGTTGTGTGTAGACAGTATGATGCCGGTATTGACATCCACGAAACGCACTTCTGCCAAACGGCCTACGACAATCTTCACTGGTTCACCAGTTTCTTCTACAGCATCTACTGTACGCAATTCTTCGAATTCCAGACGTGCATCGTTCTTTGCTACGATACTTGCATTGGCTGCCATGTTACCGGCGATACCTCCGGCGTGGAATGTACGCAGAGTCAACTGAGTACCCGGTTCACCGATTGACTGTGCAGCGATTACGCCGACAGCCTCACCTTTCTGAACCATACGGCTGGTAGCCAAGTTACGTCCGTAACATTTCGCACATACACCCTTCTTAGACTCACAAGTCAATACGGAACGGATTTCTACGCTTTCAATCGGAGAGTTTTCGATTTCTTCAGCAATGTCCTCCGTGATTTCTTCACCGGCAGCTACAATCAGCTTGCCAGTAGTCGGGTGGATGATATCGTGTACGGATACACGGCCCAAGATACGCTCGTACAACGTAGCGATTACTTCATCGTTGTTCTTCAACGCGGTACAAACCAAACCACGCAATGTACCACAATCTTCTTCGTTGATGATGACGTCATGAGAAACGTCTACCAAACGACGAGTCAGGTATCCTGCATCGGCTGTCTTCAACGCGGTATCGGCAAGACCCTTACGAGCACCGTGGGTTGAGATAAAGTACTCCAACACCGAAAGACCTTCCTTAAAGTTAGAAAGAATCGGGTTTTCAATAATCTGAGCACCTTCGGCACCGGCTTTCTGCGGCTTGGCCATCAAACCACGCATACCAGACAACTGACGAATCTGTTCCTTAGAACCACGGGCTCCGGAATCCAGCATCATGAATACAGAGTTGAATCCCTGGTCGTCGTTCTTAATTGTTTTATATAGAATGTCTGACAAGTCACTGTTTACGTGTGTCCAAGTATCAATTACCTGGTTGTAACGTTCATTATCGGTGATGAATCCCATGTTATAGTTCATCATGATCTGTTCGATTTCTTCGTTACCACGTTTTACCAGTTCCTCTTTCTCCTTCGGGATAATGATATCGCCCAAGTTGAATGACAGACCACCTTCGAATGCTTTCTTGTAACCCAAGTTCTTGATTCCATCCAGGAATTCGCAAGCACGAGCCACACCCACAGCCTTGATTACGTTGCTGATGATGTCGCGCAAAGACTTCTTGGAAATAATGGTATTCAAATAACCACATTCATCTGGAACCAGTTCGTTGACAATCACACGACCTACAGAGGTTTCCTTGATCATCTTCTTTACGATGTTGCCGTTCTCATCCAAGTCATTGGCAACCACACTGATGATGGCGTGAATATCCACTTTTCCTTCGTTGTAAGCAATCATAGCCTCTTCCGGTCCGTAGAAAATCAAACCTTCACCCTTGGCACCCTTACGCAGTTTGGTAATGTAATACAATCCCAGAACCATATCCTGTGCAGGCACGGTGATAGGCGCACCGTTAGCCGGGTTCAGAATATTGTGTGACTGCAACATCAGCATCTGAGCTTCCAATACAGCCTCATTGCTCAGCGGCAAGTGTACGGCCATCTGGTCACCATCGAAGTCGGCGTTGAACGCGGTACAAGCCAACGGGTGCAACTGGATAGCTTTTCCTTCGATCATCTTCGGCTGGAAGGCCTGAATACCCAGACGGTGCAATGTCGGGGCACGGTTCAACAATACCGGATGACCTTTCATTACATGTTCCAGAATATCCCAGATAACGGATTCCTTACGGTCTACAATCTTCTTTGCAGATTTTACGGTCTTCACGATACCACGTTCAATCAGCTTGCGGATGATGAACGGCTTGTACAATTCGGCAGCCATCAGTTTCGGAATACCGCATTCACCCATCTTCAGTTCCGGACCTACGACGATTACGGAACGGGCTGAATAGTCGACACGTTTACCCAACAAGTTCTGACGGAAACGTCCTTGCTTACCTTTCAAGCTGTCTGACAAAGATTTCAACGGACGGTTGGCATCGGTCTTCACTGCACTCGACTTACGAGAGTTATCGAACAATGAATCGACAGCTTCCTGAAGCATACGTTTTTCATTACGCAAGATTACTTCCGGAGCCTTGATTTCAATCAGTCGTTTCAAACGGTTGTTACGGATAATCACACGACGATACAAATCGTTCAAGTCGGAAGTGGCGAAACGTCCACCATCCAGCGGAACCAACGGACGAAGTTCGGGCGGGATAACCGGCACGATACGTACAATCATCCATTCCGGTTTGTTGCGACCACGTGAAGCACGGAAAGATTCCACTACCTGCAAACGTTTCAAAGCCTCGTTCTTACGCTGCTGAGAAGAATCGCTGTTTGCCTTGTGACGCAATTCGTATGACAATGCATCCAAGTCCAGTCCTACCAACAAGTCGTAGATAGCTTCCGCACCCATCTTGGCAATGAACTTGTTCGGGTCGCTGTCTTCCAAATACTGGTTGTCCTTTGGAAGTGTATCCATGATATCCAAATATTCTTCTTCAGACAACAAGTCGTATTTGCTCACTCCGTCTTCAGCCTTCACACCCGGCTGGATAACGACGTAGCGTTCGTAGTAAATAATTGCATCCAGTTTCTTGGTCGGCAAGCCCAACAGATAACCAATCTTGTTCGGTAAAGAACGGAAATACCAGATGTGAGCCACCGGCACTACCAATTGGATATGTCCGCTACGTTCACGACGTACTTTCTTTTCCGTTACTTCCACACCGCATCGGTCGCAGACAATACCTTTGTAGCGAATACGTTTGTACTTACCACAATGGCACTCATAGTCCTTAACCGGACCGAAGATACGTTCACAGAACAAACCGTCACGTTCCGGTTTATAAGTACGGTAGTTGATGGTTTCCGGTTTCAATACCTCACCATAAGAATTTTCCAGAATCTCTTCGGGTGATGCAAGACCGATCGTAATCTTTGAGAAATTACTTTTTATCTTAGTATCTTTTCTAAAAGCCATACTTTCTATTTTATGATAATGAAGAATTTAATCAGGAAGAATGGGAGTCGATACCCCATTCTTCAGTTGAAAAAGTTATTCCAGCGTAATGCTCAAGCACAAACCTCTAAGTTCGTGTAACAATACGTTGAGAGATTCAGGAATACCCGGCGTAGGCATCGGTTCACCCTTCACAATTGCTTCGTATGCTTTAGAACGTCCAACCACGTCATCTGACTTGATTGTCAAAATTTCCTGAAGCACATGAGCTGCACCGAAGGCTTCGATAGCCCAAACCTCCATTTCTCCGAAACGCTGACCACCGAACTGTGCCTTACCACCAAGTGGCTGCTGAGTAATCAGAGAGTACGGACCGATAGAACGAGCATGCATCTTGTCTTCAACCATGTGACCCAATTTCAACATGTAAGTCACACCGACAGTTGCAGGCTGGTCGAACTGTTCACCTGTACCACCATCATACAAATAAGTCTTGCAATAACGTGGCAATCCGGCTTTGTCAGTCCATTTATCCAAATCGTCCAATGTAGCACCATCAAAAATCGGAGTAGCAAACTTCACGCCCAATTCTTTTCCGGCACGTCCCAATACAGCTTCAAAAATCTGACCGATGTTCATACGAGAAGGCACACCCAACGGATTCAATACGATATCTACCGGAGTACCATCAGCCAAGAACGGCATGTCTTCCTGACGTACTACGCGTGAAACGATACCCTTGTTACCGTGACGACCAGCCATCTTATCACCGACACCAATCTTACGCTTCTTGGCAATGTAAACTTTAGCCATCTGAATAATACCTGAAGGCAGTTCGTCACCGATTGTCAATGCAAACTTCTTACGCTTCAGTTCAGCATCCAGCTCCTTGTATTTCTTCAAATAATTCATGATAAGGTCACGGATCATATCATTCTTGTGAGCATCTGCAGTCCATTTACTCAACTGGATGATAGTGTAATCCAATGACTCCAAATCATATTTAGTAAACTTGGCTCCCTTGGCAATGACTTCTGTTCCCAGATAATCTTTTACGCCCTGAGAAACCTTGTCAGCTGTCAAAACCAACAACTTGTCAATCAGGATTGCCTTTAGAGCCGCAGCTTTTTCTTCAAATTCTTCATTCAGTTTCGGCAAGATTGCCTTGTCTGCATTCTTTTCACTACGTGTCTTAATCACACGTGAATACAATTTCTTACCGATAACTACACCACGCAGTGATGGAGAAGCCTTCAGAGAAGCATCCTTCACGTCACCAGCCTTGTCACCAAAGATGGCGCGCAACAGTTTTTCTTCCGGAGAAGGATCTGATTCACCCTTCGGAGTAATCTTACCAATCAGGATGTCACCCGGTTCGATACGAGCACCAACACGTACGATACCGTTTTCATCCAAATCCTTGGTAGCTTCTTCACTGACATTCGGAATATCAGAAGTCAGTTCTTCCATACCACGTTTAGTTTCACGTACTTCCAGGATATATTCATCCACATGTACAGAAGTCAGGATATCCTCACGTACCACACGTTCGTTCAATACGATGGCATCCTCGTAATTGTAACCCTTCCACGGCATGTAAGCCACCAGCAAGTTCTTACCCAAAGCCAATTCACCGTTGGCAGTAGAGTAACCTTCAGTCAGGATATCTCCCTTCTTCACGCGCTGTCCCTTGTTACAAATCGGACGCAAATCGATGGTCATGCTCTGGTTGGTCTTGCGGAATTTCGGAATACGATATTCCTTCAATGCAGGTTCGAAGCTTACGAATTCTTCATCTTCCGTACGGTCATACAGAATACGAATAGTCGTTGCATCTACGAAGTCAACCACACCGTCACCTTCTGCGGCAATCTGCGTACGTGAATCTTCACACAACTGTTTTTCAATACCTGTACCAACAATCGGAGCTTCTGTCTTCAACAAAGGAACTGCCTGGCGCATCATGTTAGAACCCATCAATGCACGGTTCGCGTCATCGTGTTCCAAGAACGGAATCAAAGAAGCGGCGATAGAAGCAATCTGCTGAGGAGCTACGTCCATCAACTCTACCTGATCAGGTGTAACTACCGGATAATCGGCGTCGCGGCGAGCTTTTACTTTATCACGGATGAATGTACCGTCATCATTCAACGGCGCATTACCCTGTGCAATAATCTTATCTTCTTCTTCCTCTGCAGAAAGATATTCAATACCTTCATTTGACAAATCTACCACTCCGTTCTGCACCTTACGGTAAGGAGTCACAATGAATCCCAGTTCATTGATCTTTGCATAGACACACAAAGAAGAAATCAAACCGATGTTCGGACCTTCAGGAGTTTCAATCGGACACAGACGACCATAGTGAGTGTAGTGTACGTCTCGCACCTCGAAACCGGCACGATCACGTGACAAACCACCAGGACCCAGGGCAGACAAACGGCGTTTGTGTGTAATTTCAGCCAGCGGGTTCGTCTGGTCCATGAACTGTGACAAGGCGTTGGTACCGAAGAATGAGTTGATGACAGACGAAATTGTCTTCGCATTGATCAAGTCAATCGGAGTGAACACTTCGTTGTCACGTACATTCATACGTTCACGAATCGTACGAGACATACGAGCCAGACCAATAGCGAACTGATTTGACAACTGCTCACCTACCGTACGAACACGACGGTTGCTCAAGTGGTCAATATCATCCACGTCTGCCTTTGAGTTAATCAACTCAATGAGATATTTGATAATCTCGATAATATCTTGTTTTGTCAACACTCTGACATCCATCGGAGTATCCAGGTTCAACTTCTTGTTGATCCGGTAACGACCCACATCACCCAAGTCGTAACGTTTTTCAGAGAAGAACAGATTGTTGATTACCTCACGCGCGCTTGCATCATCTGCAGGATCTGCATTACGCAACTGACGATAGATGTACAACACTGCTTCTTTTTCTGAGTTACTTGGGTCTTTCTGCAAAGTGTTGAAAATAATTGAATAGTCAGAAGCATTAGCCTCTTCATTGTGAACGAGGATATTCTGTACACCTGATTCAAGAATCAAGTCAATGTGTTCCGGTTCAATAACCGTTTCACGGTCGATAACTACCTCGTTACGTTCAATAGAAACTACTTCACCAGTATCTTCATCTACAAAATCCTCTGTCCATGTCTTCAATACACGGGCAGCCAGTTTACGTCCGATGATTTTCTTCAGGTTCGTCTTATTGACCTTTACATCCTCAGCCAAATTGAAAATTTCAAGGATGTCCTTATCATTTTCAAATCCTACAGCTCTCAACAACGTAGTTACCGGAAGCTTTTTCTTACGATCGATATACGCATACATCACATTGTTGATATCCGTAGCGAACTCAATCCAAGATCCTTTGAATGGGATGATTCGGGCAGAATACAGTTTTGTTCCATTCGCATGGATGCTTTGTCCAAAGAATACACCCGGTGAACGATGGAGCTGAGACACTACTACACGCTCTGCACCGTTAATGACGAAAGTACCTTTCGGAGTCATATAAGGGATAGGACCCAAATACACATCCTGAATCACTGTATCAAAATCTTCGTGATCGGGGTCAGTACAATAAAGCTTCAGTTTGGCTTTCAAGGGAACACTATAAGTCAATCCACGTTCCAGACAGTCGTCGATGGTATAGTGAGGCGGATCGATATAGTAGTCAAGGAACTCGAGCACGAAGTTGTTACGTGTATCTGCAATCGGGAAATTTTCCGCAAATACCTTATACAAGCCGTCGTTCTTTCGCTTTTCGGGTGGGGTATCTAATTGTAAGAAGTCCTGAAATGACTTCAACTGTACTTCCAGAAAATCCGGATACTGCATCGGATTCTTGATAGAAGCAAAATTAATTCGTTGATTTTGAGTTTCTGAAGACATCTGTATGGAGTTTAAAATGTAAAAACTAGGATAATTACAGTCGGGGAACTCTCACAGTTCCGACAATTGAAACCTAGTGAACTTAATATAGACGCAAAAAGGTTAAGAATCCTCTTTACAGAGGACTCTTAACCGAACTACCTGATTTACAGGATAATCTTATTTAAGTTCAACTTCAGCTCCAGCTTCTTCCAAAGTTTTCTTCAAAGATTCAGCTTCGTCTTTAGCCAAACCTTCTTTTACTGTGCTAGGAGCACCGTCAACCAAGTCTTTTGCTTCTTTCAAGCCAAGACCACAAGCTTCTTTCACTGCCTTAACAACCTGCAATTTAGCAGCACCTGCGCTCTTCAAAACTACATCGAATGAAGTTTTTTCTTCAGCAGCAGCTGCACCAGCAGCAGCAGGACCAGCAGCAACAGCTACAGCTGCAGCAGCAGGTTCAATACCATATTCTTCTTTAAGGATAGTTGCAAGTTCATTAACTTCTTTTACTGTCAAGTTAACTAATTGTTCTGCAAAAGCTTTCAAATCTGCCATTTTTGTATGAAATTTAATTGTTTGTACTATTTAAATATTAAAGTTGTTTTGGTTTCTTGACTTATGCGCAACGTGACATTATTCTGCACGTTCTGCCAAAGTCTGAAGAACACCGTGAATGGTGTTGCCACCTGATTGAAGAGCTGAGATAACGTTCTTTGCAGGAGACTGTAGCAAAGCCACAATGTCTGCAATGACTTCGTTCTTGCTCTTGATTGTTGCGAGAGCTTCCAACTGATCTGCACCCACATAGAATCCTTCTTCTGCATAAGCAGCTTTCAGGGTCGGAACACTGTCCTTATATTCCTTCAACAGTTTTGCCGGCACATTAGCTGTTTCGCAAAACATTACTGAAGTAGTACCCTTCAAAGAATCAAACAAGGGTGAGTAGTCTACATCCAAGCTCATCAAAGCTTTGTGAAGCAAAGAATTCTTCACAACCATCAGTTTGATACCAGCCTTGAAACATTTCTTACGAAGATCGCTAGTAGCAGCTGCATCCATTGCAGTTGTGTCTACCAAGTAAAAATGTCCGTATTGCTTTACGGTATCAGCCAACTGACCAATAATTACGCCTTTATCTTCCTTTCTCATGATTCCTCCTTAATTATTAGATTTCGTCTACTGATTTCGGGTCAATCTTGATACCCTTACTCATAGTACTTGAAAGATAAATACTCTTAATATAAGTACCTTTAGCTGTGGTCGGTTTCAGTTTGATGATAGTAGCGATAAATTCTTTCGCATTTTCACGGATCTGGTCAGCAGTGAAAGACACCTTACCGATTGAAGTATGAACGATACCGCTCTTATCAACCTTAAAGTCAATCTTACCTTGCTTAACTTCCTTAACAGCTTTAGCTACATCCATAGTTACAGTACCGCTCTTTGGGTTCGGCATCAATCCACGAGGACCGAGCACACGACCCAGCGCACCAATCTTACCCATGATAGACGGCATAGTGATGATTACATCAATATCAGTCCATCCACCTTTGATCTTTTCAATATATTCATCAAGACCAACATAGTCAGCACCAGCTTCTTTTGCAGCAGCTTCAGCATCCGGTGTACACAGAACAAGCACACGTACCTGCTTACCTGTACCATGAGGAAGAGATACCACACCTCTTACCATCTGGTTAGCCTTACGAGGGTCTACACCTAAACGTACGTCAATATCTAATGAAGCATCAAACTTAGTGAAAGTAATTTCTTTTACCAGTTCAGAAGCTTCCTTCAGTGAGTATGCTTTCCCTGCTTCAATCTTTTCTGCAGCCAACTTTTGATTTTTTGTCAGTTTACCCATTATCAATTGAAGTTAATTAGTTATTACCCGGGAAGTCACCTTTTACAGCGATACCCATACTTCTAGCTGTTCCTGCTACCATTGACATAGCAGATTCGATAGTAAAGCAGTTCAAGTCAACCATTTTATCCTGAGCGATTGCACGAATCTGATCCCAAGTCAGTTCAGCCACTTTCTTACGGTTCGGTTCAGCAGATCCACTCTTGATTTTGGCAGCCTCAAGCAACTGAATAGCTACAGGAGGAGTTTTGATTACGAAATCAAAAGACTTGTCTGTGTAGTAGGTAATGATTACAGGTAATACCTTACCTGCCTTGTCCTGGGTTCTGGCGTTGAATTGCTTGCAAAATTCCATGATATTAATACCCTTAGAACCCAGAGCAGGTCCAACGGGAGGTGATGGATTTGCAGCGCCTCCTTTAATCTGTAATTTGATTAGTCCAGCAACTTCTTTAGCCATTTTCTTTTGTAATTTTTATATAAGTATTTAACGAATAGAATAACTGCACGTAACAAAATGCATTATTCCTTTTCCACATCCGTAAAGCCTAATTCCAACGGGGTCTTCCGTCCGAATATTTTGACCATTACTTTCAGTTTACGTTTTTCCGCATTCACTTCTTCAATGAGTCCACTGAATCCGCTGAACGGTCCCACGCTAACTTTCACTGTTTCTCCAACGGTGTAAGGGATATTCAAATCCTCACCACACTCTTGAAGTTCATCCACCGTACCCAGAATACGATTCACTTCCGACTGTCTTAGAGGAACTGGATGATCCATTCCTCCTAGGAAACCGATTACGTTCGGGGTATTTCTCAAATGATGAGCCACCTCACCGACCAAAGCAGCTTCCACCAGCACATAACCAGGAAGGTAAGTTCTCTCTTTTACGATTTTCTTACCATTGCGCACCTGATATGTTTTTTCGGTAGGAATCAACACCTGAGACACATAATCGCCAAGGTTACCGTGCTTGATGTCCGCATCAAGATATTCTTTTACCTTGCTTTCTTTTCCACTTACGGCACGCAATACGTACCATTTCTTTTCAATCTCAGACATTCTTTTTACTGTTTATTAGTGCGGATAGATAACATCTTCCATGATGAACTGGAAGGCAGAATCCATTAGAAAAACGACGAGTGCAATGAGGAGGGAAGCAGTTAAAACAACCACTGCACTGCTAGAAAGTTCTGAACGAGTAGGCCACGATACTTTATGGACTAGTTCGTCGTAAGATTCCTTACAATAATTCGTTATCTTCTTAAACATATTCCTTTAATTTTGGCACGGGAAGAGAGACTCGAACTCCCGACACTCGGTTTTGGAGACCGATGCTCTACCAACTGAGCTATTCCCGTAAAAATAGTTCCCGAATAACTCCGGGAACTATTAAATATTTATTCAGAGATTGTATTAGTCGAGAAGTTCAGTAATCTGACCAGCACCTACTGTACGACCACCTTCACGAATAGCGAAGCGCAGACCTACGTTCAATGCAACCGGGTAAATCAATTCTACAGTGATTGTTACGTTATCACCCGGCATTACCATATCTGTACCTTCCGGCAAAGTAATTTCACCTGTACAGTCCATAGTACGCAGATAGAACTGAGGACGATATTTGTTGTGGAACGGAGTGTGACGACCACCTTCTTCTTTCTTCAAGATATAAACCTCAGCTTTGAATTTAGAGTGAGCTTTAACCTGACCCGGGTGACACAGAATCATACCACGTTTGATTTCGTTCTTGTCGATACCACGAAGCAGCAAACCTACGTTATCACCAGCTTCACCTTCATCCAAAATCTTACGGAACATTTCAACACCAGTTACAACTGATTTCTTATCTTCACCAAGACCCAGGATTTCAACTTCATCACCAACTTTTACGCGACCAGCTTCGATACGTCCTGTTGCTACAGTACCACGACCTGTGATTGAGAATACGTCTTCAACCGGCATCAAGAAAGGTTTATCTACATCACGCGGAGGCAGAGGAATCCAGTTGTCAACTGCATCCATCAGTTCGATAATCTTATCTTCCCATTCTTTCACACCGTTCAATGCACCCAGTGCAGAACCACGGATGATAGGAGTATTGTCACCGTCGAAATCATAGAATGACAGCAATTCACGCATTTCCATTTCAACCAGTTCCAACATTTCTTCATCGTCAACCATATCACACTTGTTCAAGAATACAACCAAGCGCGGTACGTTTACCTGACGAGCCAACAGGATGTGTTCACGAGTCTGAGGCATCGGACCATCAGTTGCAGCAACTACGATGATCGCACCATCCATCTGAGCAGCACCAGTAACCATGTTCTTTACATAGTCAGCGTGTCCCGGACAGTCAACGTGAGCATAGTGACGATTTGCAGTTTCATACTCTACGTGAGAAGTATTGATGGTAATACCACGTTCCTTTTCTTCCGGAGCGTTATCAATCTGATCGAAAGACTTGATTTCGTCAGCTTTAGTGAAACCTCTTTCTGCCAATACTTTAGTAATAGCAGCAGTCAAAGTTGTTTTACCGTGGTCAACATGACCAATCGTACCAATGTTCACATGCGGTTTGGTGCGTTCAAATTTCTCTTTAGCCATAGCTTTACTTATTTATTTTGATTAATAATCAGCTTTACAATTTCACGAGCTGTTACCGGGACTTGAACCCGGGACCTCTTCCTTACCAAGGAAGTGCTCTACCGCTGAGCTATAACAGCAAAAGAAGAAAAGAGAGCGGAAGACGGGACTCAAACCCGCGACCCTCAGCTTGGAAGGCTAATGCTCTATCAACTGAGCTACTTCCGCAAATCAAGTGGGCAAAGATGGATTCGAACCACCGAAGGCGTAAGCCAGCAGATTTACAGTCTGCCCCATTTGGCCACTCTGGTATTTGCCCCACTCTCAAATTAGATGGTTAACACCACCTCTTTTTCTTCGAGCCTCTTGTCGGATTCGAACCAACGACCCCGAGATTACAAATCACGTGCTCTGGCCAACTGAGCTAAAGAGGCGAGATTTAAAAAACTTTGCAGCCGCTTTATTTTCCACGACTTAGCGGCTGCAAAGTTAGATATTATTTTTTAATCACAAAACTTTTACGCAACTTTTTTACTTTCCCTGAAGTTTTTCTTTGGCTTTCAGCAGTTGCTTAGACAGTGCATCCATGCACACGTCTATTGATTCTTCGAATGTATCACTTACTTTTTCTGCATAAAACTCTGAATTAAGTGCTAAAATACGCACACCAGCTTCCTTATTCATCGCCGTCTCAGGTTTCACTACTTTCAAAGACACCTCTACTTTCTTTATATTGTCACAAAACTTCTCGAGCTTCTCAGCCTTTTTCTGAATAAAGGCCTCCAATTTTTCAGATGCATCGAAATGAATGGATTGAATTCTTACTTCCATAAAAACCTCCTTTTCTTTACGCTCTAGGATGAGCTTGTTCATAAACTTGTTTTAACTCCTCAAAGGTGGTATGCGTGTACACCTCTGTAGTAGTCAAGCTTTCATGTCCCAGCAACTCTTTCACAGCTTCCAGTTCTGCATGATGATTTAGCATCGTGGTTGCGAAAGTATGCCTCAGCACATGTGGGCTTTTCTTCTTTAGGGTCACCACCTTCGACAGGTATCGCTTCACAATATAGTTTACAGACGATGGAGACAAAGGTATCCCTTGCTTTCGGATAAAAAACGCCTCACATTCCCCTGCATAAAAACGATTTCTTTCTGCCAAATAAGACTCCAGCACCTCTTTCAGCCTAGTTCCAAAAGGAATCAGCCGTTGTTTATTTCTTTTCCCCGTCACCTTTATCACCGAGGAAGAAAAATCTATATCCGCATCCTTTAAAGCAATCAACTCCGCCCGACGAATACCTGTTGAATAAAACACCTCCAACATCGTCCTGTCACGAACCCCTTCAAAGGTCTGCGCAAAGCCGTTGTCTTCAAGCAACGAATCCATATCTTCATCCCTCAAGAAAACCGGCAATGGTTTCTTTTTCTTCGGACCTACCACTTTTGCAGCCGGGTCCACTGCTACCGCCTTTTGGCGCAACAAATAGCGATAAAATGACCGGAGCGAACTCAGCTTCCGATTCACCGTTGTTTCTGCACAACCTTCTTCCATTAATGAGAGTACCCATCCACGGATTAAATCGGCATCCACTTTCGTAAAATCAAGTTCCTCATCCACCCCTTTGAAATATTCCTCAAATTCATCCAAATCGGTTCCGTAACTTATAATCGTTTTCTCCGAATAGTTCCTTTCGAAAAGAAGACACTTCAGAAAAGAATCTTTCCACATAGAAACATCGCTTTTATTCTCAGCAACGAATTTATGAAAAAGAATTCAATAATTCAAGTGTTTCGTGAAATTATTAATCTTCGTTCTGATGCATTTTCTGAACGTAAATCGCACGTTCCATTTTAAGTCTCTTCAAAACAGACGGTTTGTCATACTGCTGTCTGCTTCTCAGTTCTTTTACAACACCTGTTTTTTCAAATTTTCTTTTGAATTTCTTCAGCGCTTTTTCAATGTTTTCGCCTTCTTTTACTGGTACTACAATCATGTTTTTAAAATTAAGTATGTTGTTATTAAATTATTCCGCAGTCAATTTGCGGCGCAAAATTACACATACTTTCTTTATTTACAAAACTTTCCAGTATATTTTATTCAAAAATCAAAGATAAGAACGCACTGAAGCGGCCCTTTCTGACAGATTTATTATTTTTGCTTGATAGGTTTATACTTTTTATTTAATTCATTTACACCATGAATCTTATAGCTGAAAGAATTGATGCTTTACGCAAACAAATGGTTACGAAAGGAATCTCTGCCTTTATTGTCCCCAGCACTGACCCTCATTCGGGCGAGTATGTGCCGGCGCATTGGGAAAGCCGAAAATGGATATCCGGATTCACAGGTTCCGCCGGTACTGCAGTCATCACCCTCTCTGGCGGCGGATTGTGGACTGATTCCCGTTATTTTCTACAAGCGGCCGACCAACTTCAAGGAAGCGGTCTTACCTTATTTAAAGACCGGCTGCCGGAAACACCTTCCATCGCCGAATGGCTGGGAAGTGTATTGAAAGCAGGCGACAAAGTCGGTATTGACGGATGGGTCAACAGCATTTCCGAAGCCATGCAGCTAAAGCAGGCTCTTCAATCATATGGGCTGGAACTGGTAACCGTGGACGACCCGTTCCATACGTTATGGAAAGACCGTCCTTCCCTACCCCTCGACCCTCCTTTTATTCTTCCTCTGGAATACAGCGGTGAACCATGCGGGCATAAAATCGAACGAATAAGACAAGTACTGAAAGGAAATGGAGCAAAAGGTCTGTTGATTTCAGCCTTGGATGAAATTGCCTGGGTCTTGAACATGAGAGGTACGGACGTACACTGCAACCCGGTTTTCGTCAGCTATCTCCTGATTACGTCTGTTTCCGCCACCCTCTATATTCATCCTGATAAGCTGACAGCAGAGACGCGTCGCTACCTGACTGAAAATCAAATTCAGGTCAAAGACTACTTCCACGTGGCCAAAGACCTGGAAGAATATAAAGAAGAAAACCTGCAGCTGTCCGGTTCTACCAATTATGCACTATATCAGGCAGCCAGCCGTCACAGCAAAGTTCTGCTCCATGATTCCCCGGTTTTATACATGAAAGCCATCAAGAACGAGACCGAAATTGCCGGTTTCCACCAAGCTATGCTCCGCGACGGTGTGGCCATGGTGAATTTCCTTTGCTGGCTGGAAGAGGCGGTGAAGAGCGGAAAAGAAACCGAAATCACCATCGACCGGAAACTATATACTTTCCGCGCAGCCCAGAAAGATTTCAAGGGCATCAGTTTCGATACGATTGCCGGCTATCAGGCACACGGAGCCATCGTACATTATGAAGCGACAGAAGAAACAGCCACCACGCTGCAACCGGAAGGATTCTTGTTGCTCGACAGCGGAGCGCAATACTTAGACGGAACCACGGATATCACCCGCACCATCTCCCTGGGCCCTGTAACCGAAGACCAAAAGAAAGACTATACCTTGATTTTAAAAGGATTCATCCAGCTTTCCATGGCACACTTCCCATACGGTACTTGCGGCACGCAATTAGACGTGCTGGCTCGTCAGTTCATCTGGAAGGCAGGTATGAACTACGGACACGGAACGGGGCATGGAGTAGGGCATTTCCTCAACGTACACGAAGGGCCTCATCAATTCCGCATGAACTACATGCCGGCCCTGCTCCTTCCGGGAATGACAGTAACCAACGAACCGGGTATATACAAAGCCGAACGTTACGGAGTTCGTACAGAAAATACCATGCTGATAGTCAAAGACCAGACTACTGAATTTGGTGAATTCTACAAATTCGAACCGCTCACCTTATGTCCAATTGACCTCAAGCCGCTCTTGCCGGAATTACTCAGCCCGGAAGAGAAGGAATGGTTGAACAGCTATCACCAGCAAGTGTACGCATCATTGTCTCCATTCCTGGCTCAGGAACAAAAAGAATGGCTGGCAAAAGCTACGATGGCTGTCCGCTAACCGACCCACATAAAAAAATCTCCCGACCGATTTTCCTTTCTAAGAAAACCAGCCGGGAGATTTTATTTTTTCATTCAAGAGTTCTTCACTCAAGCAAACATCTGGCTCACACGCTGAATGCCTGCCACCAAGACATCTACTTCTTCTTTTGTATTATACAGACCGAAAGAAGCACGTACGGTACCTTCAATGCCTAATCTATGCATCAACGGTTCCGCACAGTGATGTCCGGTACGTACGGCAATTCCCAAACGGTCGAGCAACGTGCCCATATCAAAATGATGGATATCGCCCACCAAGAATGAAATGACGCCACCTTTCTGCTCCGCTTCCCCAAAAATCCGCATGCCCGGGATTTCCTTCAAGCGTTTCATCGCATACTGGGTCAGTTCGTGCTCATAGGCCGCAATACGGTCCATGCCGATGGCCGACACGTAATCCAATGCTTTTGCCAATGCCGTAGAACCTATATAGTCTGGTGTACCTGCCTCAAACTTGAACGGAAGTTCATTAAAGGTCGTCTTTTCAAACGACACATTCTTGATCATCTCCCCTCCTCCCTGATAAGGAGGCAGTTTCTCCAACCACGCTTCCTTTCCATAGAGCACCCCAATGCCCGTAGGACCATACACCTTATGTCCGCTGAACACATAAAAATCAGCATCCAATGCCTGCACATCCACTGTCATGTGGGGAATACTCTGTGCACCGTCCACTAGCACAGGAACTCCCTGTGAATGGGCAAACTCAATGATTTCCTTCACCGGATTAATAGTACCCAGCACATTCGACACGTGCGCCACAGAAACCAGCTTCGTCTTTTCCGAAAAAAGTTTCTTGTATTCATCCAACAGCAGTTCACCACGATCGTTCATCGGAATCACTTTCAGCACAATCCCCTTCCGGGCTGCCTGAAGCTGCCATGAAACGATGTTGCTGTGATGCTCCATGACTGAAACAATCACCTCGTCGCCTTCTTTCATCTGGCTGTCCACAAAGGAAGAAGCCACCAGATTGATGCTCTCGGTCGTTCCACGCGTAAAGACAATCTCCGAGGTGCTACGCGCATGAATGAACTTACGCACGGTCTCGCGCGAAGCCTCATGCAGGTTCGTAGCCTGCTGGGAAAGGAAATGCACCCCACGATGTACGTTGGCATTCACCGAATAATACTCGTCTGTAATGGATTCCACCACACAACGAGGTTTCTGGGTCGTGGCTCCGTTGTCCAGATAAATCAGCGGCTTTCCATACACGGTCCGTGAAAGGATGGGAAAATCTTCCCTTATCTTGTTGACATCGTACTGCATAAATTCTCGCTTAAATATAATTATATTCGTCTGTCCCTTTATTTACAGATGGCACAGCCCTGACATTTGTTCAGTTCACCACGGAAGCGTTTCTCTACCAACAGATGCAGGCGGTCTTTCAATGCATCCATGCGGATATGGTCAATCACCTCATTCACAAATGCAAACATCAGCAACAGGCGGGCTTCCTTCAGACTGATGCCTCGCTGCTGCATGTAGAACAGGGCATTCTCATCCAACTGGCCCACCGTAGCTCCGTGCGAACATTTCACATCATCGGCATAAATCTCCAACTGCGGTTGAGTGTACATCCGTGCTTCACGGGTAGCACACAAGTTCCGGTTGGTCTGCTGGGAAGATGTATGCTGCGCACCTTCACGCACCAGCACTTTACCAGCAAATGCGCCTACAGCCTGGTCATCAAGCACATATTTAAACAACTCATTGCTGGTACAGTCAGACACCTTGTGGTCGATGAAGGTATTGTTATCCACCTGCTCATTCGCATCGGCAATGGCCATTCCGCACAAGTTGATTTCCGCTCCCTTTCCGGCCAACGTAACTTCCGTCGTATTGCGGGTTGTTCCGTTGTGCAGCGTCATCCCGTTCAACAGCACATTGCTGCCGGCCTCCTGATGTACATACAGGTTGCTGAAGCGTACCGTACTGTTATGGGTTTCTTCCAGTTCATACAGGTCGAACACCGAATTTTCTCCTGCAAAAACCTCCACCACTTGGGTAGAAAGGAAGTTCACGTTATCCATGGCATGGTCGCATACCAGCAACTTGGCCTGTGCCCCTTCCTCCAGGATAATCAACACCCGGCGGTTCACCATAAAGTCCACGTCTGCCCGCAGAATATTCACTAACTGTATCGGACGTTCCATTACAACGTTCTTCGGCACATACATGCACACCCCATCTTGGGCAAACATCGTATTGAAGGCTGCCAACGCATCTTTCGAGGTATCTGCCAGCTTTCCGTAATATTTCTTTACCAGCTCCGGATGCTGTTCGGCCATGTCTTTCAAGCTGCCGAAATACACCCCTTCCGGCAACTGAGCCGAAGGATGCACATGCTTGTCAAACGCATCGTTCACCACAAAATAGAGCGACGTGCTCATGTTGGGCACATCACACTTGAACACTTCATACGGATTGACCGGAATCTCCAACCGGTTCAGGTTCAGTCCATAATTCGGGGCAAAATACTTGCCCACCTCCGTGTATTTATACTTTTCCTGCTTGCGAGTGGGAAAGCCCAGCTGTTCAAAGTCAGCGAAAGCTTTGGCACGAGGCGCATTCAGCACCTCCGCACTCTGCCGACAAATCATCGCCTCGCACTGCGTGAAAAGGTCTATGTATTGCTGTTCTGCTTTCATGCTTATTCTCCCAGTTCTTTCTTAATCCAATCGTAACCTTTTTCTTCCAGTTCCAGTGCCAACTCAGGACCAGCTGTTTTCACGATACGGCCTTTGTAAAGCACGTGTACAATATCCGGCTTGATGTAGTCGAGCAGACGCTGATAATGTGTAATCACGATGCAGCTGGTTTCTGGTGTTTTCAACTTGTTCACTCCTTCGGCCACAATTCGTAAGGCATCGATGTCCAATCCAGAGTCTGTCTCATCCAAAATGCTCAATTTCGGTTCCAGCATAGCCATTTGGAAAATCTCATTCCGTTTCTTTTCTCCACCTGAGAAACCTTCATTCACGGAACGGTTGGCCAGCTTGCTGTCCAGTTCCACGATTTCTCTTTTCTGACGCATCAACTTCAAGAACTCACTGGCAGTCAGTGCCGGCAGTCCTTTATATTTCCGCTGTTCGTTGACAGCCGCACGCATGAAATTTACCATGCTTACGCCCGGAATTTCCACCGGATACTGGAAGGACAGAAACAATCCCTCGTGGCTACGGTCGGCCGGGCTCAAAGCCAACAAATCCTTACCGTCGAAGGTTACCGAACCTTTTGTCACTTCATAAGCTGGATGTCCCACCAAGACATTGCTCAACGTACTCTTTCCTGAACCGTTCGGTCCCATAATCGCATGAACCTCACCCGACTTTACGGTCAGGTTAATTCCTTTCAATATCTCTTTGCCATTGATGCTGGCATGTAAATTCTTTATCTCTAACATAATACTTTAATTTTATATTTATCCCACGCTGCCTTCCAACGATACAGACAGCAATTTCTGCGCCTCTACGGCAAACTCCATCGGCAATTTGTTAAGCACTTCCTTCGCATAACCGTTCACAATCAGTCCTACGGCATCTTCGGTAGAGATTCCTCGCTGATTACAATAGAAAATCTGGTCTTCCGAAATTTTGGAAGTGGTAGCCTCATGCTCCACTACTGCCGTCTCATTATGAATATCCATATAAGGGAAAGTATGCGCCCCGCACTGACTTCCCAGCAGCAAAGAATCACACTGACTGTAGTTTCGGGCATTGTCTGCCTTTTCGGCCACACGCACCAGACCACGGTAAGAGTTCTGACTCTTTCCTGCACTGATACCCTTGCTCACAATGGTAGAACGGGTATTCTTGCCCAAGTGAATCATCTTGGTACCCGTATCGGCCTGCTGATAGTTGTTGGTTACGGCCACGGAATAAAATTCTGCCGTAGAATTATCCCCGCTCAAGATACAGCTCGGATATTTCCACGTAATGGCAGAACCCGTTTCCACCTGCGTCCAAGACAGCTTGCTGTCTACCCCTTTGCAATTACCTCGTTTGGTCACAAAGTTGTACACGCCTCCCTTGCCTTCCGCATCACCCGGATACCAGTTCTGCACCGTAGAATATTTTACTTCCGCACGGTCGAGTACCACAATCTCCACGATAGCGGCATGGAGCTGGTTCTCGTCACGCATTGGCGCCGTACAGCCTTCCAGATAGGACACGTAACTGTCATCGTCGGCCACAATCAGGGTGCGTTCAAACTGCCCCGTATTGGCTGCATTGATACGGAAATAAGTGGACAGCTCCATCGGACAACGTACCCCTTTCGGGATGTACACAAATGATCCGTCGCTGAACACCGCCGAATTCAATGCCGCAAAGAAATTATCCCGGTAACCCACCACTGAGCCCAGATATTTCTTCACCAAATCCGGATGTTCGCGTACTGCCTCACTGATGGAACAGAAGATAATACCTTTCTCCATCAATGTCTCCTTGAAGGTTGTCTTTACAGACACTGAGTCCATGACAGCATCCACCGCCATGCCGCTCAACGCCATACGTTCTTCCAAAGGAATACCCAGCTTGTCAAATGTTTTCAACAATTCCGGATCCACCTCATCCAAACTCTTCGGTCCATCTTTCTTCTTCGTTGGATCTGCATAATATGAAATAGCCTGATAATCTATTTCTGGAATATTCAAATGCGCCCATGTAGGCATCTCCAATGTCTGCCAATAACGGAACGCCTTCAAGCGGAACTCAAGCAACCAGTCGGGCTCTCCCTTCTTGGAAGAAATCAACCGTACGACCTCCTCATTCAGTCCCTTCTCTATGATATCTGTATGAACATCCGTGGTGAAGCCATATTTATACTTCTCCTGCGTCAGTTCCTTCACATATTTGTTGGGTTCTAATTGCATATTAAATCTGATTATTATCTGTTTCTATAATTTCTTCTGTTACAGTCTTTACTGCCGGATAAAAAACTCCAGAGAATTTCTTCATCGGATAATATAACAAAGAATCACTTTTAGTGGTTGAATATATTAAGTTATCTTTAGAGTCTACAAAATCAATAAAATGAATTACAACACTAATCATCAAGGCATATTTGATGGTTCCCAATCCCGCTCCTAACCAACGGTTGATAAAACCTAAGCTGACCATATCCACGATTTTTGTCAAAGCCGAAGCTAAAATAGACAAACCTAATGGTACTACTAAACCGATTAATAGAAAAGCCAATATCTGCCCAAAAGTCACGGATGTTCCTACCTTCACCGCCAGCTGCTCTCCTACTGCAGCAAATAAAGCACGCGCAACCAGCAAACCAGCTACCAAGCCTATAATAGAAGCCAACTGTTTTAAAAAACCCTTCAGAAAACCAGAGATAGCCCCTAAAGCCAACACAACCACAATTATCCAGTCAAGTGTTTCCATCCATTATTTATAAATTAAAAAAAGACAAAGCGAAGAACTTGTTCCCATATCTGATGGGTGAATACAAGATTCTTCGCTTTGCTCTGAATGACAAATGTATTTATTTGCACCCAAACAATGGTCAGACTCTACGTCCTTACAATGTCTGCTTTACTTCTATTTCTTCGTATGTTTCAATCACATCACCAACCTTCAGGTCGTTGCAGTTCGTCAGGCTGATACCACATTCAAAGTTAGTACCCACTTCCTTCACATCGTCCTTGAAACGTTTCAAGGCATTGATTGAACCCGTAAAGATGACGATACCGTCGCGAATCAGACGAGCCTTGTCGGTACGTTTCACCTTTCCGGTCTTTACTACCGCACCGGCTACCATACCCACCTTGCTGATGTTGAACACTTCGCGTACTTCGATGGTAGCAGTCACCTGTTCCTTCAAAGTCGGCGCCAGCATACCTTCCATGGCCGATTTCACTTCTTCAATCGCATCGTAAATAATAGAATACTTGCGGATATCCACACCTTCCTGTTCAGCCAGTTTCGCGGCGTTTCCTGACGGACGAACCTGGAAACCTACGATAATGGCATTGGAAGCGGCAGCCAGTGACACATCCGACTCGGAAATCTGTCCCACTCCCTTATGGATGACATTTACTTGAATCTGTTCAGTGGACAACTTAATCAACGAATCGCTCAAGGCTTCTACAGAACCGTCCACGTCACCTTTCACGATGACATTCAGTTCGTGGAAGTCACCCAGTGCCAGACGGCGGCCCACTTCGTCAAGGGTCAGCATCTTCTGGGTACGCAAGCCCTGTTCACGCTGCAGCTGTTCACGCTTGTTGGCAATTTCACGAGCTTCCTGTTCTGTATCCAGTACATGGAATGTATCACCCGCAGCCGGCGCACCGTTCAATCCCAGAATCAGTACCGGTTCAGAAGGACCGGCTTCTTTCATTCGCTGGTTACGTTCGTTGAACATCGCCTTGACCTTGCCGTATGAAGTTCCGGCCAGCACAATGTCACCTACATGCAATGTTCCGTTGGAAACCAGAACTGTAGCCACATAGCCACGTCCTTTATCCAAAGAAGATTCAATAATGGAACCTGTAGCCTTCCGGTTCGGATTAGCTTTCAAATCCAGCATTTCGGCTTCCAGTAACACTTTTTCCAGCAATTCGTGTACACCCGTACCCTTCTTTGCCGAGATATCCTGTGACTGGTATTTTCCGCCCCATTCTTCCACCAGGAAGTTCATGGCAGCCAATTCTTCCTTGATTCGGTCCGGATTGGCATTCGGTTTATCAATCTTATTGATGGCAAACACGATAGGTACACCTGCTGCCATGGCATGGTTGATGGCCTCTTTAGTCTGCGGCATCACGTTGTCATCGGCAGCTACGATAATGATCACCACGTCAGTCACTTTCGCACCACGGGCACGCATGGCTGTAAAGGCTTCGTGTCCCGGCGTATCCAAGAAGGTGATACGACGTCCGTCTTCCAGTTTCACATTATAGGCACCAATATGCTGGGTAATACCACCGGCTTCACCGGCAATCACATTCGCCTTACGGATGTAGTCCAGCAAAGAAGTCTTACCGTGGTCTACATGTCCCATCACCGTCACAATCGGTGCACGCGGCTGCAAATCTTCTTCTGCATCGGCCTCTTCTTCTACAGCCTGTGCCACTTCGGCACTCACATATTCTGTTTTAAATCCAAACTCTTCAGCTACCAGGTTGATAGTTTCCGCATCCAAACGCTGGTTGATAGACACCATGATACCCACGCTCATACAAGTAGAGATAACTTGCGTAACGGGTACGTCCATCATGTTAGCCAGTTCGTTGGCCGTCACGAATTCCGTCAGTTTCAAAACCTTGCTTTCTTCCTGTTCCAGTTCTTCCTGTTCCAGCTGGCGGTTCTGGATATTCTCACGTTTCTCCTTACGATACTTGGCAGCCTTGTTCTTTCCTTTATTAGTCAGTCGGGCAAGCGTTTCCTTCACCTGTTTTGCTACATCCTCATCACTTACCTCCTGTTTCACTACAGGTTTCTTAAAACGGTCCTTATTATGTTTTCCACCTTGATTTTGGGCTTGATTGCCCTTTCCGGACTTTTCATTCCGAGAAACATTACCTGTATTAGTCGCAGCATTGCTAATATCAACCCGCTCCTTATTTATTCTATTGCGTTTTTTCTTTTTAGAAGCCTCATCATTCAATGCCCCTTTATCTGATTTGTCATCACTTTTCCGGATTTCCTTAATAATGGCATCTTTCATCTGCTTGCGCTGTTCCTGACGCTGCTTATCCTTCTCTTCTCTCTCCTTTTTCTTTTCTTCTTTTGATTTCTTTTTCGGACGAGTTGACTGATTCAATGCAGCCAAATCAATTTGACCTACTACATTTATTTTTGACTTAAATTCTGTTGGACGAATCTTAAACACTTCGTCTTCTTTATTCTCCTGAACGGACTGTTGCTTTTTTCCTTCTTCCATCGGCTCTGGTTTCAATTCTTCTGCCTTCATCTCCGGCTGTTTCGTTTCTTCTTTCTCTACTATCTGAAGCTGCTGCAGAGCAGGTTCTTCTGTCTTCGTTTCCACCTTCTCCACTTCAGGCTTCTTATTCTCAGATTCTGGCTTAGCTGGCCCTTCCTGTACTACAGGAACTTCAGCAGGCTCAACCACAGCCGGTTTTTTCCTTCTCTTCAGACTATCCAAGTCTATTTTTCCTACAGGCTTGAATTTAGGTCGCACATCTTCCGGAACCACTGTTTCTATTACCTCCGTTTTTTTTAACTCCGGATGTATATCCTCAATAGAAACAGATGCCTTGTTGCGCTCCTTATTTTGTCGTTCCTGAATAATTTTCTCGGACTCTATCTTCAAATCTTTGTCTTTGCTGAACTCCTTTACCAGTACAGCATACTGCTCTTCAGTAATTTTGGTATTTGGATTAGCCTCGACCGTATATCCTTTTTTCTGCAAAAAGTCTACCACCGTGGTTATTCCGACATTCAAATCTCTTGTTACTTTATTCAATCTTATAGTCATAATTCATCACATTTTATAGAGTTCAGGAAAATACATCAGTCACACATAAATAAGCAGACGAGAATGGAAACCATTCCCATCTGTTTTCACGCAAGCAAATTATTCCTCAAACTCCGCTTTTAAAATTCTCAGGACATCGTCCACCGTATTTTCTTCCAGGTCTGCCTTTTCAATCAGCATTTCACGAGGAGCATTCAATACGCCTTTTGCGGTATCAATTCCAATTCCCTTGATAGCATTGATGACCCATTCATCTATTTCATCTTTAAACTCATCCAAATAAATATCCTCATCAGCTGCAGCATCCTCTCCAAGTTCACGATACACATCAATCGTATATTCAGTTAACATACTGGCCAGCTTAATATTTAATCCGCCTTTACCGATGGCTAATGATACCTCTTCCGGTTTCAAATATACCTCAGCCCTCTTTTCATCTTCATGCATAACAATAGATGAAACTTTTGCAGGGCTCAAAGCACGCTGAATAAACAGCTGGATATTAGACGTATAATTAATCACATCAATATTCTCATTACGCAATTCGCGTACAATTCCATGGATACGAGAACCCTTCACGCCCACACAGGCACCAACCGGATCAATACGCTCATCATACGATTCCACCGCAATCTTAGCACGTTCTCCCGGGATACGAGCAATCTTCTTAATAGTAATCAGCCCATCATTAATTTCAGGAACTTCCTGTTCAAACAAGCGCTGTAAGAAAACTGGTGAAGTACGGCTCAAAATAATCTTAGGGTTATTATTTTTATTATCCACGCGAGCCACTACCGCACGAGCAGTCTCTCCCTTCCGATAGAAGTCGCTTGGAATCTGCTCTGTCTTCGGCAGCAGCAGTTCGTTGCCTTCATCATCCAGAAGTAAAATTTCTTTCTTCCAAATCTGATAAACTTCAGCACTAACCACAGTACCTACTTTATCAATATATTTGTTGTACAAACTGTCTTTTTCCAGTTCCAGGATTTTCGAAGCCAATGTCTGACGGAGGTTAAGAATCGCACGACGACCGAATTTCTCAAAAATCACTTCGTCAGTCACTTCCTCTCCCACTTCATACGATGCATCTATTTTACGAGCCTCCGACAATGCAATCTGCAGGTTCGGATTAGTCAGCTCCTCATCCGCTACAACTTCACGGTTACGCCAGATTTCAAAGTCCCCCTTATCTGGATTTACAATCACATCATAATTCTCATCTGTACCGAACATTTTCGCAATCACACTGCGGAATGACTCTTCCAACACGCTTACCATTGTGGTGCGATCAATATTCTTCAACTCCTTAAACTCCGAGAATGTGTCAATCAAGCTGACTGTTTCTTCTTTTTTGGCCATAATTATTTAAAGCTAATTAAGTATTTGGTGTATTTTATCTCATCATACGTAAAGGTTACATTCTGTTCCACCAGCTTCGGACGCTTGGCTCCTTCAGGCTTTATCTTAACTTCTATTGTAATTGTGAAGTTTTCTTCATTCGCATCAGCCAGAACCCCGGTCCATTTTTTCCCGGTCTTATCCATCACCTCCACATCACAGCCTACATGTGCCAGATATTGCTGCAAAACCTTAAATGGCTGACCGATTCCCGCGGAACCGACTTCCAATTCATAATCCTCTTCTTCACGGCTTAATTTAGACTCAATGTAACGACTTAACTCCACACAGTCGTCAATCCATACGCCCTCTGCATGGTCTATTTCCACTACAATTTTGTCATCCGGACTTACATTTACATCAACCAAGAAATAGCTCTTATCTTTCAGCCATTCCTCTACAATCCGAGCTACAACGTTTTTATCTATCATGTATTAACTATTAAGAACAAAAAAAGGAGCTTAATCGCCCCTCCACCTTTTTCATCCAATCACTTGCAAAGATATAAATAATCTCATGTCACACAAAATAATAACTAAATTATTTATATAGGAGAGTGGTATGAAAAAGCGGCAAATGATAGAAATCATCTGCCGCTTTTCGTCGGAATGAGGCGACTCGAACGCCCGACCCCTACGTCCCGAACGTAGTGCGCTACCAACTGCGCTACATTCCGATTGCAACGTTTGTTTTTCGTTTGCGATTGCAAAGGTAGACATAATTTTAATACCTGCAAAAGAAAAACGCTTTTTTTTCACAAAAAAATTATTTTTCTTATTTTCATCCTATTTGTTTTGAAGATTAAAGTTTTTAGTCTATCTTTGCACCGCAAAGCCAAGGTGCCATAGCTCAGTTGGTAGAGCAAAGGACTGAAAATCCTTGTGTCCCCGGTTCGATTCCTGGTGGCACCACTTTGAAGAAAAGCAAAAGACAGTAAAATCCTGATTTCCAAGCGAAATCGGGATTTTTTGTTTTCTCCAAGCACGCAAAAAACGGCAAAATATGGCTCAACGTAAAAATCTGAGGGATTCGTTGATTAAGCATAAATTTTAGCCAGTCTGAACAAAAAGAAGGCCTTGTCCTTTACTCCCCTGAACTG
>NZ_JAOQJI010000043.1:0-33901 GCF_025567125.1 Phocaeicola fibrisolvens
TCGGATAAGCTGATTGACGATAGGATTATATTGAACCCAATCCTAACTTCTTACTACAGAAGTATTTATCAAGCGACCAATCTGGGCGCACTGGCGTATATCTGTGTCGTGCCTATCTCTTTATGTCCGAGTAGTTTCTGTACCGTGTAAATGTCAGCTCCAAGGTCAAGCATAAGCACGGCAAAGGTATGCCGTCCGGAGTGAAATGTTATGTCCTTTGTTATCCCTGCTCTCATAGCCCACATTCTCAATTCAGTTATCATGTATGAACTGTATTTGAATCCGACAAAAACACGATCATCCGCTTTTCTTCTTTCACCCATGTATTGTACAGCCTGTGGATTTATGTCGAGGTATTCCTGTCCTCCGGTCTTTTTCTGTTTGAACACAATACGGGTAAAATCTCCCTGTTGCTGAACTTCACGCCAGCGCATCTTTTCAATATCGCTCTTTCTAAGCCCTGTCAGACACGAGAATAAAAAGGCGTTTTTCAAAGCCGGGTATTTACAGTGCGTTGCAGCCATAGCCCGCACTTCATCAATAGTAAGGTAACTACGTTCCGTTTCCCCTTGTTTGAAGCCCTCTATGCCACGCAAAGGGTTATGTGGCATAATTCTGTCCTCGAAAGCCTGATTGATACAGGCACGCAATTTATTAAAATAGCTAACCTTACTGTTTTGTGACAAAGGCTTCATTACTTCGTCTGTCTTGATGTGTTTTCTTTTATCCCGGCAACGGGCTGTTTTATCAAGATACTTTTTGAAGCCCTCAATCCATTCCGGGGTTACGTCTTTGAATGTCATACCCGGTTTACAGTATCTTTCAAGATGTTTAAGGCAACTGTACCAGTTACCCCAATTCCCCAAACTTTCGGGATTCCCTTTCCTCTTTTCGCACATCGCCTTATAATAGTCGAGGAAATTTGTGTCAAGTTTGTAGGCTGCATTGAAGCCATATTCTCCGTTCTGCAGTTCTACCAACCGTTTTCCCCGTATTGCTTCTGCAAGCTGCATGGTCTGTCGGTTCTTTTCCCTGTCGGCTTTTGTCTTTTCTTCAATAAGGTATAATTTTAGATACTCGTAAGAGCGTTTACCGTTAAGGTATATATCAAGATAAAGCGATGTTCGCCCGGTGGAAGTCTTCCGCTTCCGCAACCGGATAGGTTCTTTGGAATTACTCATTTTTGTTGCTTTTGTTGCTGAATTTGGTTTGAGCAACAAAATAACAACAAAAAAACGACAAAACGAATATTATCAATGCAAAATTACTACTTTGATTATAGCAATTGTAAATAACTGTGTTATTGCAGATTATTTCGCTTTGATAATATCCGTTTTGTATTTGAATTGAGCAACAAAAAAGCCGCTTCACTTGCCGATGCAAAAATGCTTGAAAATATTCCCCAGCACCTCATCGGTCGTGATTTCCCCGCCCACAATCTCTGCCAGGTGGAAGAGACACTCACGGAGGTCTTGTGAAACCAAGTCACCGGAAAGATGTAGGGTCAGTCCGTCCTGTACGCGGTGAATAGCCTCCAACGCGTGACTCAAGGCCTCGTAGTGACGGATGTTGCTCACCACCACATCGTTCTGTGAGAGGTCGGGCAGGGCGGCGAAGTCCACCAACTGCTTCTGAAGCTGAGAAAGTCCCTCTTTCTGCTTGGCCGAAAGAAAAAGCACACATACGCCCTCCGGCAAATCGGGGAGAGCCGCTTTCAGGCGAGCAAGTTGTGCATCCGTCGAAGAAGCAGTATTATCCGTAAAAGGTTCTGCCGATGAAAGCAAATCCGCCTTGTTGAGCACAATCACCAGGTGTTTGCCTTTGCAGCGGGGTAGAATCTTTCCGGCCAGTTCACGGTATTGCTTCTCGGCACAAGTGGCGTCGATGACCCAAAGCACGATATCGGCTTGATCCAGTTTCTGGAAACTCCGCTCGATACCCAGACTTTCGATGGTGTCGGTCGTTTCACGGATACCTGCCGTATCGATAAAGCGGAAGGTGATGCCGCCCAGGTTCATCGTATCCTCGATGACGTCGCGCGTGGTACCGTGAATGTCGCTCACGATGGCGCGTTCTTCGTTCAGGAGGGCATTCAGCAGGGTAGACTTCCCGGCATTGGTTTCGCCTACGATGGCCACGGGAACCCCGTTTTTGAGGGCATTTCCTACGCTGAACGTATTCACCAGGTGATGGATGACGTGCTCAATCTGACGGGCGATGTCTTCCAGTTCCGAACGGTCGGCAAATTCCAGTTCCTCATGGTCGCTGAAATCAAGCTCCAGTTCCATGAGGGAGGTGAGGAGGAGCAACTTGTCGCGCAGGGTGGCCAGTTCCCGACTGAATCCGCCGCGCATCTGGTTCATGGCCATGCGATGGGTGGCAGCAGAGGTAGAGGCGATGAGGTCGGCCACCGCTTCGGCCTGGCTCAAATCCATCTTGCCGTTCAGGAAAGCACGCTGGGTGTATTCCCCCGGTCCGGCGGCACGGCATCCTTGCCGGATAAGGAGTTGCATCACCTGTTGGAGAATGTAGCTCGAACCGTGGCAGGAGATTTCCGTGGAGTCTTCTCCCGTGTAGGAATGAGGGCCTCGGAAAAGGCTGACCAGCACTTCGTCGATAATCTCTCCTTCAGGACTAAGGATGTGGCCGAAGGTGAGGGTATAGGGTTCGCGTTCAGCCAGCGGTTTACCGGAAACGGGCTTGAAAATGCGGTCGGTGAGGGTGATGGCTTCCGGACCCGACACGCGGATGGTGCCGATGGCTCCACCTTGGGCGGTAGCGATGGCACAGATGGTATCTTGGGTTTGTAGTATGTTCACGTGTGTATTGCTTTTAAAATCCTTGCAAAGATACGGTTTTCGGGTTACATCCGGAAGGGGAGCCGACAGATTTATGCGGGCAGGTAGAGGGTTTTCACCAGCAGGTCGACCACTTTTTCGAGGTATTTGCGATCGGTTTCATCGAAGGTAGCCAACTGGTCGCTGTCGATGTCAAGCACGCCCCGGACTTCTCCGTTGGCCGTCATCGGCACGACGATTTCGGAGCGGGAGAGGGAACTGCAGGCGATATGGCCGGGAAACTGGTCCACATCGGGTACGACTTGGGTACGGGCTTCGGCCCAGGCGGTACCGCATACACCGCGGCCTTTCTTGATGCGGTAGCAGGCCACGCTGCCTTGGAACGGGCCGAGGTGAAGCTCGCCTTCGTGTACCAGATAGAAGCCTACCCAGAAGAATCCGAAGGCTTCTTTCAGGGCGGCACTGGTGTTGGCCAATATACTGATTTCGTTTTTCTCGCCTTCAATCAGGGGAGCGAATTGTTCAAGGAACTGGACATAGCGCTGACGCTTGTCGGTAAGGGTGGATTTAAAACTTGCTTCCATGTAGATAATTTTTCAGACAGAAAAACAGGCTCTCTTCCGGAGAAGGGAACCTGTTGATTGATAATTAATTTACTAGATTCTTTCGAGGACGACTTTAATCAGGTCGTCGATTTTGCTCTTGTATCCGGTGTTGGCTTCCTTGGCTACGCGGTTGGCAATGACCATGCACACGGTGGTGGCTTTATGGCCTTGCAGACGGGCCAGTCCGGCCAGGGCAGAGCTTTCCATTTCGAAGTTGGTGATGCGGTGTCCCTGGTACTCGAAGCTTTCGATTTTCTCGTTCTGGTGCGGATCAGCCAAGGGGATACGGAGCTGACGTCCTTGCGGACCGAAGAAACCACCACATGCCACGGTTACGCCGCGTACCATGTCGGTGCCGGCGATGCGGTCCACCAGTTCCTTGTCGGCATGAATTACGTAGGGAGCCGGGGCGCAGAGGTTACCTGTCCAGCCCAGGTGGTTAAGCAGAGCGCGTTCCATGGGCAGGTCGCACACGGCGTTGCGTCCTTCGTAAAAGTTCAGGAGGCCGTCGAATCCCACAGAGACTTCGGAACAGATGAAGGTGCCTACGGGCGTGTAGGATTGCAGGCCGCCGCAGGTACCGATGCGCACGATTTCCAGCTGTCGGAAGGTGTCGTTTTCTTCGCGGGTCTGGAAGTTGATGTTGGCCAGCGCATCGATTTCATTCATCACGATGTCGATGTTATCGCACCCGATGCCGGTAGAGGTCACCATGATGCGTTTGCCTTTGTAGGTACCGGTGACGGTACGAAACTCACGGCTTTCCACTTCACATTCGCGGGTGTCGAAGTGGGAAGCTACGAGGGCCACACGTCCGGGGTCACCCACCAGAATAATTTTGTCGGCCAGGTGCTCCGGTTTCACGTGGAGATGGAATACAGAACCGTCTTCGTTGATGATCAGTTCTGAAGGAGGAAAATACTTTTTCATGTGTGTTACGTTTTTAGTCAAGTAAAGTTTATGTCTTCTTATTTGCCGATGGGTTCGTGTCCGGCAGGATGGGAATCCGGTCGGGCAATGCTGCTTCGCATGTCGGTATCAGCTTGGATGTTCTTCATCCGGTAGTAGTCCATGATACCCAAGTTACCCGTACGGAAGGCTTCGGCCATGGCTTTGGGCACTTCGGCTTCGGCTTGAATCACGTTGGCACGGGCTTCTTCGGCTTTGGCTTTCATTTCCTGTTCCAGGGCTACGGCCATGGCGCGGCGTTCCTCGGCCTTGGCCTGGGCGATGTTCTTGTCGGCATTGGCCTGGTCAATCTGCAGGGAAGCTCCGATGTTACGGCCAATGTCGATGTCGGCAATATCAATGGAAAGAATCTCGAAGGCAGTACCGGCATCCAGTCCCTTGCGCAGCACGAGCTTGGAGATGGAATCGGGGTTTTCGAGTACCGACTTATGGTTTTCGGAGGAACCGATGGAAGAGACAATGCCTTCGCCTACACGGGCCAGTACGGTGTCTTCACCGGCTCCACCCACCAGTTGGCGGATGTTGGCGCGTACGGTCACACGGGCCTTGGCAATGAGCTGGATACCGTCCTTGGCCACGGCGGTGACAGGAGGAGTATCAATCACTTTCGGGTTGACCGACATCTGTACGGCTTCGAACACGTCACGTCCGGCCAGGTCAATCCCCGTCGCCATCTGGAAAGACAGTTCGATATTGGCCTTTGAAGCCGACACGAGGGCGTGTACCACCTTCTCCACGTGTCCGCCGGCCATGTAGTGAGCCTCCAGTTCATCGCGGGTAATGGTACTCAGTCCAGCTTTATGGGCCTCAATCATGGCAGGTACGATGACGTAGGGCGGCACGTTACGGATGCGCATCAAGAACAGCTGGATAAGCGAAATCTTGACGCCCGATACCTTGGCCGAGAGCCAGAGAAAGAAAGGCACGTAGTGGAAAAAAATGACCAGGAAGATGATGACACCTCCGGCCAAAATAAAGGGGAGATAAGCGGGATTAATCATATACGTTAGATTTAAAAGTGAATACAGAAAGAAGGGTGAACGTAAAGTTTACGCATGTTTCACGTACACCGTGGTCTCGTTGATGCGGACAATCTCTACCGGCGTCTTCTCGTCGATGAATCCGTCGGCCGACTGCACTTCGATGATGTGTCCGTTGAAGTCGGCGTTGCCAATCAGGGTCAGGCGGGTGACGCTCATACCCCGGTCACCGGGTTTCAGATCCATTCCCTCAAGAGGAGAGGGGCGGTAGTCGAGGGTTTTCTTCAGCGACAGGCGGTCGACGGTCTTGGAGCGCATGAACCACCATGTTACGCCAATGATGCCTAGTAAAGAGACACCGATGGTGAGGAATCCGGCCTGTGAACCGAGTGAGGTAAAGGCGGAATAAATGGCATAGAGGATGCACACCGCGGCTCCGATTCCCGCCACGCTGATGCCGGGAATCAGGAAGACTTCGATGGCAAAGAGTATCAGGCCTCCAATGATGAGTGCGATGATAATCAGTGTTTCCATGGTATGTGTGTATTAAAGGTTCTTCAATGTCTTGATTTCTGTGTTCCGGATGTCAAGGGTAAGAACTTCGATTTCCTTGTGCAACTCTTTCACTCGTTTTTCGCGGTCGAGAATGCCCGGAGTCAGTTCTTTCTTCATCCCAAGGCTTCCGGAGGCATATTTGCTTCGGCTTTGCACGAGCAATTCACTGATGGCTTCCAGGTCTTTTTCCTTTTGCTGAAATTGTTGGTATTTTTGGCGTGCTTCAGCCGAACGGAAATCGTCCAGATTATGGTAAATGGCATTATCGTTCACGACAAAACGAAAATCACCTTTCTTCCGGCTTTCATTTTCTCCGTACATCACCTGTGCCAGTTGTTGTTTGGCTAGTCGGACTTTGTCTGCATCGTTCCAGGTATGGCGGATACCGTTCAGCATGGCAATATTGGTCAGTAGTCCCGGATCTGTAGAATCATAATCGTATACTTGTTTGGAACTGTTGGGGGCAAACACATAGACGCAGATCTTACCCTCGGGCTGGTAACGATCGGAGGCGAACCATCCTAAATCGTTAAAGTCGTCGATGGCATACATGTAGTCATTGAAAGGAGAATTAAAAGGGAATCCTATATTGTCTGGCTTCAGGTAGCTCCCGTCTTCTGTATCGTAGCGTGTGATAAAAATGTCGTAGCCTCCCAGACTTTCTTCACCTTTGGCCGCAAAATAAAGGGTGATACCGTCGGAATTGATGAAAGGATAATTCAAATCCGTACCCGCATCCTCCAGTCCTTTGACTTTCTCAGGAGTACTCCAGTTGTTTCCCAATGTCGCACTGATATAAAGGGCTTTATGTTCTCCTCCTGAGAGATAGCGGGAAAGGATTTTTTTATCTTTTATTCCATTGGTAAATTCCGTACAGTCATTCTCACCGGTAAGGGCTATTTTCCCGGATTCTTCATTGATTTTGTATGCCTGAAGAAAATCATTTTTGTCGACGACAAAACTGTCAATCACGGCTACCTTCTCCACGCCTCGCATCATGCGGGCTCCCATCCGGTACCGGTTCATCAGTTCATCTAGATTCGATGTGTCCTGATTTTTCCGTTCCATCCAATAGATATGGTCTTCCAGGTTTTCGATGGCTTCGTCAAAACGGTAAAGATCGAAATAGGCTTTACTCAAATAAAGAAACGCATTGATGACCTTGCGTTCAGCACTTTTCTCCAAATAAGGAACCGATTCCTGCAGTTCACCGGTTTCGTAGCAGCATGCGCCATACCAGAAGTTATAGTTTGCATTTGAAGGAGCCTGTTTGACCAACCGTTTGAATACAGGTTTTGCTTTGTCGAACTGCTTGTCGTTGAACCATTTTTGTGCCTGGCTCAGAGTCTGTGCGGAAACTCCTCCGATGCAACAAAGAGCTAAAAGGGGAAGTATGTATTTTTTTTTCATCGTTTCTGTGTCTAAAAGTTTCTCAAATGTAGGAATATTCTGGGAATTATGCCATTTTCTGTTCCCTATTTTTCTTTTTTACGTGGAACTTTGAGCATTTTAGTTTTGCGAATATAACAAATAATGCAATAATTCAAAACAATATGCTTCATAAAAAACTGTAACCGTTTCCTGTTATTCGGGTGTTTTTCGTAATTTCGCCGCCGTTTAAAAACAAATATATGGGAAAAATGACGGAAGAAGACCGCCTGATGCGCCGTATCAACCAGCGGTTCATGAAAGGGGTGATGAAATACAATCTGATAGAAGAAGGCGACCGAATCCTGGTGGGCCTTTCGGGTGGGAAAGACTCACTGGCCTTGCTGGAGTTGCTGGCTTTGCGTTCACGCATCTACAAGCCTAAATTTTCAGTGGTGGCAGCTCATGTGGTGATGAAGAACATCGCCTACGAGTCCGACCAGACCTATCTGCGCGAGTATGCCGAGAACCTGGGGGTACCGTATGTGTGCTATGAAACGGAGTTCGACCCGTCGACCGACAACCGGAAATCTCCGTGTTTCCTGTGTTCGTGGAATCGGCGAAAGGCGCTCTTTACCGTGGCCAAGGAGCACGGATGCAACAAAATCGCGTTGGGACACCACATGGACGACATTCTAGAGACTTTGCTCATGAACATGACCTTCCAAGGGGCTTTCAGCACCATGCCGCCGCGGCTCGTAATGCGCAAGTTCGACATGACGATTATCCGTCCCATGTGTCTGGTACACGAAGCCGACTTGAAGGAAATGGCTGCTCTCCGGGGATTCCGCAAGCAGGTGAAGAATTGTCCGTATGAAAAAGACTCCCATCGCTCGGACATGAAAGAGGTGCTGGCCCGATTAGAAGCCATGAATCCGGAAGCACGTTACAGTCTGTGGGGGAGCATGAACAACATCCAGCGCGACCTTCTTCCGATGGAGAGTGAAGAGGATTCGCTCGGTTAAGTCTCATTCGGGGGCATTCAGTACCACCTGCTTACCCGTCATGGTGATTTTTCCTTCGGCAATCAGTTCCGACAGAGCGCGGGCCAGTGACGGACGGGCTACTCCCAAAATAAAGGCCACTTCCTGCTGGTTGTGGATGCCTCCGTGCATCTGCAGGTAGTTCAGCAGGCGTGATTTCAGACTCTGTAAGGCAAATTCATTCAGCTTGCGGCTCAGAAACAGGCTCCGGTCGGAAATGATGGCGATGAAGTTCCGCATCACGGCCGGCTGGGCATGCATGAACGCCTCAAAACGGGTACGGTCCATGACAAGCACCTCGCAGAGTTCCGTGGCTTCCACATTCACCGGGAAACGGTTCTCCGAGGCATAGATAAAGGCCGGAGCCAGAATGTCAGGCGCCTTGATCCAGTCGATGGTGAGCTGTTTGCCTTCGGCATTTTCCATTTGTGTCTTCACGTTCCCTTTCATCAGAATAAACAAGGAACGGCATGCGTCTCCCTGACGGGCGATGTATTCTCCTTCCTTATATATGCGCAAACTGTTCGGGGCCTCACGCAGCAGTTGGTGAAGGGCTTCTGCCTCGCATCCTTCAAAGAGGCTCATTCGTGTCAAAACTTCGGTATGCATCTTTCTTTTAACTTTTCTTTGGGTTCCGTGTCACATAGGTGACAGAAATCCCGCGGGGGATTCCTCATCTTTGTGCAAACTTAATGAAAAATCAACAATAACCCAAGAAAGAATATGGAAGGAAACATGTTTTGCTACCAGTGCCAGGAAGCTGCCAAGGGCACAGGATGTGTGTTGAAAGGTGTATGCGGAAAGAAAGATACCACCGCACGTTACATGGATTTACTGCTGTTTGTAGTGCGCGGAGTATCCGTAGCTGCCGATGCCTTGCGTACGAAAGGCCATGAGGTGGAAGCCGATGTGAATGGTTTTGTCACCGACGCGCTTTTCTCAACGATTACCAATGCCAATTTTGATGACGAAAGCATCCTGGCCCGTGTACGTAAAGGCCTGGAACTGCGCGACCGCTTGAAGGCACGTGCCGCCGATGCCGGCATCGCCTTGCCGGAGGTGGACGAACTGACCTGGAACGGTGGGGAAGCGGACTATCTGACTAAATCGGCTTCCGTAGGGGTGCTGAGAGAGCCGAACGAAGACCTTCGCTCGTTGAAGGAACTGCTGATGTACGGACTGAAGGGTATGGCCGCTTACCACGAACATGCCATGCGACTGGGCTTTGCCGATGAAGCTATCCATGCGTTCATGCAATCGGCGCTGGCCCGCATCACCGTACAGGCAATGGGAGCCGATGAACTGGTGGCGCTGGTTCTCGAAGCCGGACAGCACGGGGTACAGGTAATGGCGTTGTTGGATCAGGCAAACACCACCCGCTACGGTCATCCGGAACTGACAAAGGTGAACATCGGAGTAGGCAAGAATCCGGGTATTCTGATCAGCGGACACGACTTGCACGATTTGGAAGACTTGCTGCGCCAGACCGAAGGTACGGGGGTGGATGTGTATACGCATAGTGAGATGCTCCCAGGACACTATTATCCGGCGTTCAAACAATACAAGCATTTTGTGGGCAACTACGGAAACGCCTGGTGGAAGCAGCGCGAAGAATTCACGGCCTTTAACGGTCCGATTGTGTTCACCACCAACTGTATCGTGCCGCCACTGGAGAATGCAACGTACAAGGAGCGGATGTTTATGGCCAACTCGACAGGTTATCCCGGCTGCAAGCACATCGCTACGGATGCCGAGGGACACAAGGATTTCTCGGAGGTCATCGCACTGGCCAAGCAATGCCAGCCACCGGTGGAACTGGAGCAGGGAGAGATTGTCGGTGGATTTGCTCATAATCAGGTGATGCAGCTGGCCGATAAGGTGGTAGAAGCGGTGAAGAGTGGAGCCATCCGCAAGTTTGTGGTCATGGCGGGATGTGACGGACGCATGAAGAGCCGCGATTACTATGCCGATTTTGCACAGGCCCTTCCGAAAGATACGGTCATCCTCACTGCAGGTTGTGCCAAGTACCGTTACAACAAACTGCCGTTGGGCGACATTCAGGGAATCCCTCGGGTACTCGATGCCGGACAATGCAACGACAGTTACTCACTGGCTGTGATTGCCCTGAAGCTGAAGGAAGTCTTCCAGTTGAACGACATCAACGAACTGCCCATCGTGTACAACATTGCCTGGTACGAACAGAAGGCGGTCATCGTCCTGCTGGCCCTATTGAGTCTGGGCGTGAAACACATTCACCTGGGACCCACATTGCCGGCCTTCCTCTCACCGAACGTAGCCAAGGTACTGGTCGAACAGTTCGGCATCGGAGGTATTACTACCCCCGAAGCGGACATGCAACTGTTCGGCATCTGATGACGACTTAATAGGATTTCTCGTTGGCCAGATTCCAGGCATTGAGGAAAGAAGCTTTTGTGATTTCCACCACCTTCTCCCAGTTCAGCTTGTCTGCATGGTCGGAAGGCTGGTGGTAGTCCGGATGCCCATCCGTGTGATACCAGATGATGGGAATGTCGTGCACGGCAAACGAGGCATTGTCGCTACCTCCCACCGGACGGTCCCAAGGACGGTAGTCGGGCTTCAGTTTCAGCTTGTAACGGACGATGTCGTCCTTTAGCCACTGTCCCAAGGCCGGATGCGCCTCCGTATAGAAATATACTACATGTTCGGGCTGTTCCGGGAAATGGTTCCGCCCGATCATGTCAAAATTCAGATAACCTTTAATCTCCTTCACGAAATCACAATGCTGCATGAAATACTGGGAGCCGAGCAAACCTTTTTCTTCTCCATCCCAGAAGGCGATGATCACATTGCGCAGCGGTTTTTTGCCACTGGCCTGAAAGGCACGGGCAATTTGCATCACTGCCGACACTCCTGACGCGTTGTCATCGGCTCCGTTGTAAATCTTGTCATCCGCCAATGTCTCGTCAATACCAAGATGATCGAAATGGGCACCGACTACTACATACTCGTCGGTCCGTTCTCCGGGAATCATTCCCAGCACGTTGGCCATCTGAAGAGAACGGTGTGTCAGCTGCTTCAATTGGGCGATGGAATCGGGATGTACCTGCCAGCGGCCTTTTTGCTGTCTTTCCTTGGCACACGCCTCGAAGGGTTGATAATAGGAATCTCCGTAAAGAGGAGAAATCCCAGCTTCCTGAAGGCAGGAAACCAGGTAGCGAGCAGCCACGCGCGACCCGTTCATACCGGCTTCGCGTCCTTGCAGGGCATCGTCTGCCAGAAAGCCTACGATGGCTTCGGCCGAAGGTCGGTTAATACTTTGCAGGCCTTTTTCCACAGCAGTTTGTGCCTGCAGGAGAGAGGTACCGCATGAACCGATGGTCCATGCCAGTAACAGAGAGGTTACAGTCTTTTTCATAATGAGAGCAAAAATAGGGAGAACTTGCGAATCTCCCAAACTTATTCTTCCAGTTTCTTCACGTAACAAGAGCCTGATTTCCTAAAAATTGAAGTTTACTCCGGCCATCACCGTGGCGCGCGGCATAGGATATCCGGCATTGATTTCGTATCGCTGGGCCAGTAGGTTCTCGCCACGTGCCCAGATGTCCAGCCAGCGGGTAGCCCGGAAGGAAGCCCGCACGTTCCATAGCACGAAGTCCTCTGTCACTGCGGGGTCAGTCTGGTTATAGAGCCCCGCGATGTATTGCAGCCCCGTCGACACGTTCCAGCGGCCTTGGGAGAAATTGGCTCCGGCGTAAAGTTTGTGTTCCGGAGCGGCGATGACCGGATGCGCCATGTGCAGGTAACTGTAGTTCCCGTCTATCGACCAGGCGCGGTTGATGCGGTAAGCTGCCTGCAATTCGACGCCTGTATTTTCTATTTTTCCAGTGTTCTGGTTCAGCATCCCGCTCCCGTGCGGATTGGGCAACGTCTGTATCAGGTTCTTGGCATTGATGTAAAATAAATTCACGCCATAGTACAGCCATCCCTCTATTAACCGTTGCGAGAAGGCTAGTTCGTAGTTCCACATCGATTCCGGTTGCAGATTGGGATTCTGCGGCGGAAACATATACATCTCCCGCAGGATAGGGTAGCGGAATCCTTTCGAAACCGACGCCTTCAGTTCCATAGCTTGCGGCAAATGGAAAGCCAGTCCGGCCTGCGGCACCCATTCCGTACCCACCCGTGAATGATGGTCCACCCGCAACCCCGCATTGAAGGTCAGCCAAGAGCAAAAATCCTGCCGTAAGTCGATGTAACCGGCCAGTTCGTCTTCCTCCTTGTCCACCAAATCAGAGGTAGTGCCCACCTTTTCTCCACTCACATACTCATTCCAGGCACGGCCTCCGTAACGGAACCAGTCGAAGCCCAGCGTGATACGGTTTCCCGGGAAGAACTGTGTACTTTGATAAAGGGATATCCCCGTCATGTAATCATGAGAATTGAAACGGGCCTCCTGAGGACTTTCCCCGGCAGAAGGCGTATATCCGTCGTTAATCCAATGGTCTCCCCAGTTGTAGAAGAAACTCAATCCCCCGGAAGTCTTTTCGTAGCGGTTCTCCAGCGCAAGCGAAGTCATGCCTCGCGTGATTCGCTGGTCGCCGTCGAACAACGGTGCACTGACCGGCCCCGGATAGGAAGCATTGAAATGCGTCACGTTCACGTCGCCTCGCACGTTCCAATGGTCGGTCATTTCGTATCCCAGCTTGGCATAGCCACCATATTGTTCAAAGCCCATGTCGGCCCGATGTCCGTTGGTACGGTTATACGAACCGGATACCACGCTCGAAAACCGTCCCTTGCGGACACGGTTGGTCAGTTCCGTTTCCAAGGTATTATACGAACCGCAACCCGCATGCAGATGGGTGTTCACCCCGTCTTTCTGCATCTTCCGCGTCACGATGTTGATTACGCCGCCCATGGCGTTCGAGCCGTACAACTCCGAGGCTGGCCCCCGCAACACTTCCACCCGTTCGGCTAGGAACGACTGGTAGGCATCGGCTATCGGATGACCGAAAATGCCAGCATATTGCGGATGGCCGTCAATCAAGACCATCAGCCGGGCCGTTCCTCCGCTCAGCCCGCGCAGGGAGATGCTTCCCGCCGCCCCATTGGACACGCCGTATCCCATCACCCCGCGTGAGGTGACAAAGAGTCCGGGAACCTGTTCGGTCAGCACCGGCAATAAGGACGGTTGTAGGGAATGTTCAATCTCGGCGCGCCCCACCACCGATACGGTCTGCGACAGGTGGCGCACATCCGTCTCTTGACGGGCACCAGTCACCACCACCTCGTCTATCTGGTGAATTTGGTTTGTAAGTGAAAGTGTATCGTGTGATGACATTTGAGCCATACCCGCTTGGCAGGCCAAACTGATTCCTATAATAAAAAGATATACTTTTTTCATTCGATTCGTTAATTACAAGTTTGTTCGTGTCTTTTTACATAACTAAGTGTGACAAAAGTAGTAAATATTCTTCCGTTTTGCCTTACCTGAATGACAGATAATCTTCCCTTCATCCCGGATAGAGATGCTTTTTTAGGCCGATGGAGTTGCTTTCATTGGGAGAAATCGCGAAAAAGTAACTATTTTCTGAGACTTTTTTACCTCTTTCTATTTTTTTATTCTCCATACTTTTGCATCTAAAAAGAAGAAAATTCTTGATATTTGTATAAAATATGACACCTCAAATGAAAGCAGCTCAAATTAAAAGATATTCGAAAGAAGTTCAAATCCACCTCAATTCACTTCCGATACCGGAGATTGGTCCGTCGGACGTATTAGTAAGGGTTCAGGCAGCCGTAGTCAATCCGTTAGACCAGCTTATTCTGACCGGAAGTATCCGGGTGATTCAAGACTATCCCATGCCGTTGACCTTGGGCAACGAATGTGCTGGTATCGTGGAACGGACAGGTGCCGATGTGACTCGCTTTAAAGCCGGCGACAAAGTGTATGCCTGGTTTGCCCTTGGCCAAAATCGGGGCTTTTGCCGAATATGTGGCCGTAGACCAGCACGCCTTGGCTTTCATGCCGGAAGATTGTGACTTTCTGACGGCTTCTGCCATTCCGCTGACAGGACTGACGGCTTATCAGGCTTTCACGGAAGAACTGGAAGCGCAACCCGGACAAACGGTTTTGATTACAGGAGGCTCCGGAAGTTTTGGCGAGATGGCTGTGCCCATTGCCAAAGCCCTGGGATTGCGGGTGATTGTGACGGGCAACGAACGGGCCAAGGCACATTTGCTGAGTATAGGAGCCGACCGTTACATCGATTACCGGAAAGAGAATTATTGGGAAGTGCTGCCGGAAGTGGATCATGTGATTGATGCCATCGGAGCCAAGGAATTTGCTCATGAGCTGTCGGTACTGAAAAAAGGAGGACGTTTGTTGAGTCTGCGGACTGCCCCCAACAAGCAATATGCCGAACGAAACGGCTTTTCTTTCTTCAAGAAATGGTTGTTTGCCGCCGTAGGTGCTCCTTACGACCGCAAAGCCCGGAAGCAAGGAAAAGAATATCGGTTCATGTTTGTACGTGCCGATGGAGAGCAGTTGGAAAAAGTGACTCGTATGGTGGAAGAAAGGCATATCCGTCCCAGAATCGCTCCACAGGTGTTCCATCTTGAGCAGACGAGTGAAGCCATCCGCTTCCTGTCGCAGGGGCATCCCGACGGAAAGGTCGTGATTCGTTTGTAGTGTAACCGGAAATCATTCCATCTAAAAAAATAGAAGAAAAATGAAATATTACGAGATTTGTTTCAGTCCCACGGGAGGTACACAGAAAGTGGCAGATGCCGTAACGAAGGGCTTGGCCCAAAGTGCTGTCAAGATAGATTTGACCGATGCCAAAGGAAACTTTGACGGCATTTCATTGACGAAGGAAGATGTGGTCTTAATTGCCGTACCCTCTTATAGTGGACGGGTACCCGAGACTGCCGCCGCACGTATTGCCCGTTTGCAAGGCCACGGTGCCAGCGCCATTCTCATTTGCGTGTATGGAAACCGTGCCTACGAGGATACCTTAGTCGAGTTACAGGACATCGCCCATCAGGCCGGATTTAAAGTGGTGGCAGCCGTAGCGGCCGTAGCCGAACACTCCATTGCCCGCCGTTATGCCGCCGGACGTCCGGACGAAGAAGACCGGACACAGCTTGCGGAATTTGCCCGTCAGATAGCGCAGAAAATCGCTTCTGGAGATACTTGCGAACCGAAGATTCCCGGTCACCGTCCTTACCGGAAGGCAGGAGCGACGGGGATTGTACCGAAACCCACAAAAGCTTGCATAAACTGTGGAGTGTGTGCCCGCAAATGTCCCGTAGGAGCCATCAATCCGACGGATTCCCGGAAAGTGGACAAGAAAGCCTGCATCTCCTGCATGCGTTGTGTAGCGGTCTGCCCTCATTCTGCCCGCAAAATCAATCGCTTCCTGTTGTTTCTGGTCAATGCCCTGCTCAAGAAAGCCTGTTCTCAGCGGAAAGGGAACGAACTTTACCTATAGAAGTGAGCGTATTAAGATTATTCGTAGATGCCGTTCTGATAATCCGACTGATATTGCAAACAAGTCTTGCCAGTCTGCTGCTTGAAAAAACGCATCAGATGGCTGGGGTCGGAAAAATGGAAATCATCGGCCAGCTGGCTGATGGTACGGTTGCAAAACAACAGATCGTTTTTCAAGGCCTCTACCAGTCGCTGCTTCAACAAATGGTTGGCAGATACTCCGAACTGAGCCATTACGGCATGGTTCAGGGTAATCCGACTGATATGGAGCATATCGGCATATTCCTGAACACGCTGTACGTCGCGAATATGCTTTTCAAGCAGCTCCTTGAACTGATAGGCATAGTTGTTTTTAGGAACATCCATGGGAAGATGGTAGGTCGCAGCATATTCACGGTTAATTACCAGTAGCAAGTAATACAATACAGCTACAATCAGGTTATAGCTGTCGGCAGTGGGATGTTGCAGTTCCTGCTTGATTTTCTCGAGCAACTGCATACATTCCCTAAACAACGGTTGGGAAACGGGTGACAGGTAAGGAGGAGTATCCGTCTGGTAACAATACAGCAGACGGTAGGCAAAGAACTTGTCGGCAATGAAAGTGCGCATGAAATCCTCTCGGAAGATAAGAAAGGTATAGTCCAAAGCTTCTTCCTCTACGTGCCATTCCTGTTGCTGGTGCGGAGAGAGAAGCAGCGCCATGTCATCATGCAGTGCTATTCGTTTGTTGTTCAGCACCAGAAAACCGTTGGCTTTCCGGAAAAAGAAAAATTCGAAGAAATCCGTCTTGAAGGTCGGATTCTCAGTCAGTACTCCACAAATCTCACTACTATGTCCGGTATTGATATAGAAATCCACGCCGCATTGCGTCTTGTTGAACGGGATGTTGACAAGTCTTTCCGGATTGAGATTTTTCTTTTTCATGACTTTTCCAAATTGTTTCACACGCAAAGATAAAGAATGTAATTATCAAAATGGCCTGTTTCCCTTCTTTTTGGGCATGAAGAGTGAAACAAAATATACCGACCTTTGCGATGAACAAAAAACAGAAGGCTATGGATAAGAACAAGACAGCAGTTATTCAATTGGTGCGCAATGCGACATTGAAGATTTATTACGCAGGCAAGTGTATATTGGTCGATCCGGTGTTGGCTGAAAAAGAAACGTTAAGGTCGGCGCTTGGAGTGAATAAGAATCCAAGAGTACATCTGAACATGTCGGCAGCCGACCTTGTAAAAGATGTAGACATGGTTTTGTTGACTCATAACCATATCGATCATTACGAACCGAGTGTAAGACATTATTTGCCTTATACCATCCCATTTTTCACCCAACCGGCAGATAAAGAAACAATCGTACACGACGGATTTATGAATGTAGAAGCCATAGAAGAGATGAAACAGCTAGGAGAAGTGAGTATTTTCCGGACAAACGGGCATCACGGTTTCGGTAAACTTGCAGAAATGATGGGACCTGTATCTGGCTTTGTCTTGGAGTCTAAAGGGCTGCCTACCATTTATGTGATGGGAGACTGTAGGTGGGAGAATACCATTCGTGAGAACATCGATCGATATCATCCGGATTATATAGTTGTCAACTGTGGGGGAGCTGTGTTTCCGGAATTTTCCAAAGATTTCGGACCGATTTTGCCCGATGAGCATGAAGTAATGCAGATACTGGATGAAGTGCCAAAGAATGTAAGACTGATTGCTGTACACATGGATGCCATTGACCATTGTCAGACTACACGTGAAATCCTGCGTAACGAAGCCCAGCATAATCACATAGATATGAATCGTTTGATTATTCCCGAAGATGGGGAATGTATAGCATTATAAGCGATGGATACAGAAATCATTCAAGAGATTGAAGTGCAGAGCGTCATGACCAAATCCTCTCTGCCCGTCGGAGGTTATTCGGTGAACCCATACGTGGGTTGCCCGCACGCCTGCAAATATTGTTATGCCTCATTCATGAAACGCTTCACCGGACATACTGAACCGTGGGGCACGTTTCTGGATGTGAAGCACTGGAAACCGATAGCGAACCCGCATAAATACGATGGTGAACGTATTGTGATAGGTTCCGTGACAGACGGATACAACCCCTACGAAGCAGAGTTCCGAAACACCCGCCGTTTGCTAGAAGAACTTCGCGGTACACAGGCCGAACTGATGATTTGTACGAAGTCCGACCTCGTGCTGCGCGACCTGGACCTGTTGAAGCAATTCCCCAAGGTCACGGTTTCCTGGTCGGTCAACACACTGGATGAGGAGTTTCGTGCGGACATGGACCGGGCAGTCAGCATCGAACGCCGCTTGCGTGCGATGCAGCAGGTCTATGAGGCAGGCATCCGTACCGTATGTTTCGTGTCGCCCATATTCCCGGGAATCACCGATGTGAAGGCTATTATCGAAGAAGTAAAAGGATATGCTGATTTAATTTGGCTGGAAAACCTGAATCTGCGCGGGCAATTCAAAGGAGAAATCATGGCGTATATTCGTGAGAAGCATCCCGCACTCTTTCCGCTGTACGAGGAAATATACAACCAGAAAAGACTGGATTACTGGAAAGCCTTGGAGGAGGAAATTTCATCCTATGCCGCACAACAAGGCTTTCCTTATCGAGTGAATGACTTGCCCTACGGACGTTCCGAAAAAGGAAAACCTGTGCTTGTCAACTATTTCTATCACGAGAAAATCAGGCTGAACCGATAAATTAGAAAATCGACTACGGCGTGGCAGGGATTCTCATTCCTTTGCAGCGCCGTATTTCCGTTCAAACACTTCCGTATTCCGGTTGCCCCATTCAATCATCGAGTCAATAATCGGCAGCAGACTGCGTCCCAACTCGGTCAAGGCATATTCTGTCCGCAAAGGCACTTCATGGTAGGTGGTTTTGGAAACGAGTCCGTCTTCTGCCAGTTCCTTCAACTGGATGTCGAGTACACGGGGAGTCGCTTCCGGGAAGAGTTTGTGCAGTTCGCTGGGACGCAACGCCCGATGCCGGAGTTCATCCAGCATACACGATTTCCATTTGGAGTCTATCAGGCTCATGGTCAGCCGGAGCGGGCAGTCCAAATCCACAGGTATCTTTCTTTCGTACATGGTTTCTAAAGAGTAAACAATTACACAATCGCAAAGATAAGGAGAACTCCCGAATCCCCTGCATACCGAATAATTTTTCGGTACTTGTATGAACCGTTCCCATCGCCTACATTTGCAGCAGTATAACCTCCTTAAATTGTGGAATATGAGAGCAAGTATCGAAGAGTATAAAGCCGTGGAAAAAGCGGCCCTGAAAATTACCGTAATTACCGGAAGCCCTCGCAAGAAGGGCAACAGTTTTGCCATGACCAAGGCGTTTGTGAAAGCCGCCGAACAGCGCGGTCATACCATCCAACGTTTTGATGCCGCTTTTCTGAAGATTGGCGGATGCCATGCCTGCATGACGTGTTACAAGACAGGAAAAGCCTGTTCTTTCGACGACGATTTCAACTTCATTGCCCCGGCCATCTTGGAGTCGGATGCCGTGGTTTTCTCCATGCCGGTCTACTGATATTCCATTCCGGCACAGATAAAAGGTGTCATCGACCGTCTGTTCTCGCTCGTAGTGGGCGGAAAGGACATTGCCGGAAAGAAATGTGCCTTGATTACCTGCTGTGAGGAAGAAGATCCTATCGTCATGGATGGTATACGTATTCCTTTGGAACGGTCGGCGGCACTGTTGAAGTGGAACATGGTAGGAGAGGTACTGGTGCCCGGTGTATTGAACGAAGGGGACATTGAGAAAACCGACGGCTGTCAGCAAGCTGCCGCATTGGCTGAAAAATTCTAATCCGTTTTTCAGATTTGCATCTCCGTCGCGGAACAAGGGCTTTCATTCTTTGAGAAGAAATCCCGCATTTCACGACGGAGATTTTTTTTGTCCACCCGCATCACCGCAAGTAACGGCCGACAGTGTCATATACTTGAACCGTCCGATTCATTCCGGCGATCCTGCAGGATGTTGTCCATCTGCTCCTTAGCCCATTGTATCAGTCCGTTCAGATAGGGGAGCAAGGATTTTCCGCGGGGAGTCAACGAATATTCCACCTTGGGCGGCACCTGTGGTCAACAAGGAATTAAATTTCATTTTGTTTCAAAAATGCTTGTTTAAATATCTTTTTATTTATAATTTCGCGAAAACAATATTTATAATGCTACAATTATGCAAAATATGAAAATAAAATGATAACACAAGCATTAAATTGATAAGCTTGGGATGTCTTTCTCCCAGGAACATGGACAAAAAGAATCGCTCGTTTGCAAAGGGGAAATCAAACGTAGCGCAAGTGAAAAAGATGGAGATAAGGTATAATTTAAAAAAGGTAAGGATATGGATAAAATGATTGAAAACCGAGGTGCAGTCAACAAATGGATGGAACGCTTTGGCGTGCGTTTCGGAGTGTACAAAAACGGGGTTTTTAAAGAACAGTTGTTCCCTTTTGATGCCATACCGAGGGTAATATCCAAGGAAGATTGGGATTATCTGGAAAGGGGACTTATACAGCGGGTAGATGCATTAAATTTGTTTCTAAACGACATCTATCACGAAAAAGAAATCATCAAAGACGGTATCATACCGGCCGAATTCATTTATTCGTCCAAGGGATACCTTCCGGAGTGCGAAGGTGTGTCGCCCATCCACAACATTTATTCGCACATATCGGGTATCGACCTGGTGCAGGCAAAAGACAACCGCTAGTTTGTGTTGGAAGACAACCTCCGCATTCCTTCTGGCGCGTCTTATCCGATGATAGCCCGTACCATTACGCGGAAAGTATCGCCACTCACTTTTCAGGAAAATGCGGTGGCCGACAACCGCGACTACAGCAGTCTGCTGAAGGAGATGATGGACTATATGGGGCATTTCGGTCATCCTGACTCCCGGACGCTATAATTCGGCCTTCTTTGAGCATTCGTATCTGGCCGAGAAGACAGGAGCTACCTTGGCTTTCCCGGGAGATTTGGTGGTTGAGAACGACATCGTCTACTATATGGGGCTGTACAAAGAAAGACAGCAGGTGGGATGCATCTATCGCCGTATCAGCGACGAATACCTTGACCCGCTGACCTTCAATTCGGACTCCCTGATAGGCATTCCTCATCTCATGCAGGCCTACCGGAAAGGTAATGTGGCGGTGGTCAATGCCTTGGGCAATGGAGTGGCCGATGACAAAGGCATCTACTATTTCGTGCCTAAGATGATTACGTATTACCTGAACGAGCAGCCAATTCTACAGAATGCGCCGACTTATCTTCCATATTACAAGGAGGATTACCAGTATATCCTGGACAATATCGCGAAGCTGGTCATCAAGGATGTGAGCGAAGCCGGAGGATACGGAGTGGTATTTGGCCGCGATCTTTCTCCCGAGAAACTGGCGGAACTGAAGCAGCTGATTATCGATGAGCCTCGCCGCTGGATTGCACAGGAAGTAATCGACTTCAAGGACCTGGAAATTCAGGAAGGCGACGAGCGGGTGGAACGGAAAGCCGACCTGCGGGCTTTCGTCATTTCGGGCGAGCAGACCCGGGTATGGAAAAGCGGACTGACCCGTTTTTCACGCAACCCGAACTCCTTTGTAGTCAACTCTTCCCAAGGAGGAGGATTCAAGGATACGTGGGTAATGGAAGAATAAACAGATTCAAAAAACAAATACAACAAATACAATATGATTACATGCAATGCAATTTCAGCCATTAAGGCCAACCGCCTGTACTGGCTTGGACGATATACAGAGAGAGTCTACATCAGCCTTCACCTGCTGCGCCGTTACTACGACAAGATGATTGACGGCAAGCCGAAGGAATACGAGGAATATTATCAGAAACTGGATACCAGTAATCCTTATCCGGACAAGGAAAGTTTCCGGATAGGCTATATGTACGATGATAAGAATCCCTGTTCCCTGATTTCGGGACTGACTGCCGCCAATGACAACGCCATTGTCCTTCGCGAGGAGATTATGAGTGAAACTCTTTCGTACATTGAACTTTCGTTGTCGTATATCCAGAAGTCGGCCGAAAAAAAGGATGACAACATCACCGACCTTCAGCCGATTACCGACTACTTGCTTGCCTTCTGGGGCTCGATTGACGAACGGGTGTTCGATGAGCGGGTGCGCAATTTCCTGCGGATTGGCAAGCTCGTGGAGAACATGGACATGCACATCCGATTTGACTATCCTTTCTATCGCATAGAAGAGGCATACGAGTCCTTGAAACTGTGTGCGGAAACCGAGGAAGGCATTTTCGACCCGATGATTCTGGAGCACCTGGACGAACTGCTAAGGGAAGATGTGTACGACTGTTCCAACCTGGGATACAAGTCAATCGTACTTAAATACATCAACCATCTTGTCTTGTTGTAAGAATATAATGTAAGGAAACCATGATTGTAAAGAAATATCTATATAATTATCAGACCATCATCCACTTCAGCTCGCCGGTCACCAACCATTTCTTCAGCCTGAGGTGTATGCCTTGTGTCAATGCGTATCAGCAGGTGGTGAAACGCGACATGTTTCTCCATCCGTCTGATTACCTGATTTATGGAGCCGATGCCTGGGGAAATCCGCTGCAATACGGTAGCCGGGCCGAGGCGCACGATGCGTTTATCTTTGTCAGCAGCGGGGAAGCGAAGCTTAGCCCGTATCGCATTCCAGAGCTCACACATGGGGATGTGTTCCGGGTGGAATCTGCCCTGACCGGAGTATCCGACTCCCTGAAAGCCTTCCTGGCAGACGCGGGACCGAAGAAAGACGACGCGCTGGATTATGCCCTGCGCCTTTCGGAAAAGATTCACGACTACATGTGCTATGCTCCGGGCACTACGCAAATCAATACTACTGCCATGGAGGCCTTCCAGCAACAGAAAGGAGTGTGTCAGGATTATGCCCACATCCTGATTGCACTGTGCCGCGCCTGTGGCATACCCGCCCGCTATGTGAATGGCTTCATGCAGGGCACGGGAGTGACCCATGCCTGGGGGGAAGTGCTCGTAAACAATGAGTGGAGAGGAATAGACCCGACAAACAACCAATTGATAGAATACGGATACATTAAACTGGCGCATGGGCGCGATGCCCTGGACTGCCGGGTCAACCGTGGCGTGTATACCGGTCACCCCACGGAACAGACTGAAATCCGAGTAATTGTAGAAGAATTATGATAAAAACAGTGGTATCTACCGCCCTTCCTGTGGATGAGCGGCTATTAATAAAGAAAAATGTCATCCGCCATGGAAACTCAAACAAACGTATCTGCATCGTGACGGGTACGCACGGCGACGAACTGGAAGGCCAGTATGTCTGTTTCCGGCTCAATCAAATCGTACAACAAAATCTGGAGAAACTGAACGGTACCGTGGAGATTTATCCCGCATTGAATCCGTTGGGCATCGACTCCATCACCCGGGGCATCCCGGGCTTCGACCTGGACATGAATCGCATCTTCCCCGGCAATCCGGACGGAACCATGACCGAACAGGTGGCCTATACCCTCCTGCGCGACTTGCAGGGAGCGGATATGGTAATCGATATCCATTCCAGCAACATTTTCTTGCGGGAAATACCGCAGGTACGCATCAACGAACATACGGCGGAGAAGCTGGTGCCTTATGCCAAGCTGCTCGACGTGGATTTCATCTGGGTGCATGAAGCCGCTACGGTGCTGGAAGCTACCTTGGCCCATTCACTGAACAGTTTGGATACCCCCACCTTGGTGGTAGAGATGGGAGTGGGCATGCGCATCAACCACGGATATGGCAACCGGTTGGTAAACGGCATCCTGAACCTGATGCATAGCCTGGGCATCTGGGCCGAAGCTCCCGAAACCATATCCGTACCCACTCCGGTCGTCTCCGTAGGCAACCGGGTGAGCTTCCTCAATGCGGATGCTTCCGGTGTCTTCCTCACCGAAATCAAGAACAATATGATTGTAGAAAAAGGAGAGAAGATAGGCGAGATTGTCAGCCCGCTCACTGGAGAGGTTTTCCAGACTGTGGAAGCGCCTACCCGGGGACTGCTTTTTACCCTCCGCGCGTACCCCATCGTCTATCAAGGATCCCTCCTGGCACGTATTCATCAATTTTAAGCAACCGATATGAAAAATGAAATAATCTTCCGCATGGAATCTCCTTTCCGCGACACGTTCCGCATCCAAGGATTTCGTTTCGGAGAAGGAGAGAAGAGCCTGGCGCTGGTAGGGGCCATGCGTGGCAACGAGATACAGCAACAATACATCTGCTCACAGGTCATAAACCGGTTGGCCGCACTGGAGAAAGAAGGCCGGCTGGTGCCCGGGCATGAAATTCTGGTCGTTCCTTCGGCCAACCCTTTCTCCATGAACATCGAGAAGCGTTTCTGGGCCATGGACAATACCGATATCAACCGGATGTTCCCGGGCTATGACCAGGGAGAAACCACCCAGCGTATCGCAGCCGCTCTTTTCGAGGCCATCCAAGGCTACACCTACGGCATCCAGTTGGCCAGTTTTTACGTTCCGGGCGATTTTGTACCGCATGTGCGGATTACCCAGACCGGTTATGAAGACACGGCCACGGCGGCTCTCTTCGGCCTCCCGTTTGTCTGCCTCTACAAACCGCTGCCGTTCGATACCACCTTGCTCAATTACAACTGGCAAATCTGGAACACCAAAGCATTCTCCCTTTACAGTGGAGGAAACGATACCGTGGAAGGAAAAAACGTGGCCGACTGTGTGCATACGATTTTCCGCTTTATGCACCGCACGGGACTGATAAATTATACCGACTACAGCAGTCCGGACTACAATTCACGCCAACTGAATGAAGAAGAGCTGGTACCGGTCAGAACCCCCGTTTCAGGCATCCTGTACAAGATGAAACACGCTTGCGATGTGGTGAAGAAAGGAGAGGTGATGGCTTCTGTCATCGACCCTTACTACGGTCATGTCCTGATGGAAATTCAGGCTCCGACCAACGGAATTGTCTTTTTTGCCCATAACAAGTCGCTGGTGCTGCAGAATACCGTAGTGTATAAGATTGTTATTCAGCCAAAGAAAGAGTGAGCGTGATGCTCCCCATTCCGCCCAGCAGGTCCAGCATCTCTTCACGGGTAGAGACTCCGTCTACTTTGGCCAAAGGAGTATATGCCCACGAGTTCGAGCCATAAAATATGACAATGGAACTTCCTTGGTAGAGCATGATATCGCCCGGCACCGTGGTGGTCTGCCGGTCTGTCCGTGGCAGTGAGAAGCCCAGTGAACCGACTTTCTCCATGTTTCCGTAATCATCCAAGCGAACCTCCAAGGCCCCTTGTACCAGTCTCTCCTTGAGAGCCTCTGTAGCCGAATTATCGGCAAGCGTAGCGGTAAAAGAGCGGTCGTTGACTGTCAGCGTCAATGTATTGTTTTCCATAAGTGCGTCATCATTATCAGGGTTTTCAGGATTTTCATTCTCTTCATTATTTCCAGACTCTCCGGCATCTCCAGTGTTTTCCGATTGTCCAGGAATGTTCGTTTCAGGGGCAGACGGCGTATCGTCTGAAGGGTTACAAGCCGACAAGGCTATGCAAGCAAAAAACAAAAAAGGGAATAACAACACTCTTTTCATAAGTCTATATGTATATAAAAAGAACAAAGGTAGGAGAGTGAAAGCCCACCGGCTTCCCGCCAACGGCAGGCAACCGGTGATGCTGGATAGATTATTGCAATTTACCATATTCTTCGTCGGAAACCGGCTCCAGCCATTCATTCGACGTGTTTTCGCCCGGCACCTCAAAGGCCAGGTGTGCGAACCAGCTGTCGGCAGCCGCTCCGTGCCAGTGCTTGACACCTGCCGGAATGTGGATTACCGTACCCGGCAGAATCTGTACGGCCGGTTTGCCTTCTTCCTGATACCAGCCGCGTCCGGCCACGCCAATCAGCATCTGTCCGCCACCCTTGGTAGCCCGGTGGATGTGCCAGTTGTTGCGACATCCCGGTTCGAAAGTCACATTGGATACAGGCACCTGTTCCTTGGATACCGGAGCCAGGTAACTGTTTCCGATGAAATACTTCGCGTACGCGGTGTTAGGTTCTCCGATAGGGAAAATCATCTCGCGCTGGAAGGCTGCCTTGGCATCGTCTCCAGTAGTGTCTTCCGCCCACACTTCCTTGGCCAGACGGAAAGCAGCCCATGCCTTTGGCCATCCGGCATAGAAGGAGATATGCGTAATGATTTCGGCGATTTCCGTACGGGTGATGCCGTTCTGCTTCGCCGTCTGCAAGTGGTAAGTCAGCGAACTGTCGGTGATGCCCTGACTGATGAGTGAAGTGAGGGTCACCAAGCTACGGTCGCGCAGCCCGAGTTTGTCGGTCCGGCTCCACACCTCCCCGAAAAGTACGTCGTCGTTCAATTCCGCGAATTTAGGAGCAAATTCTCCCAGCTGGTCGCGTCCAGCCGTCTGTTTGATAGTTTCCTGTGCCATAATCGTTGTACTGTTTATTACCCATGCGGCAAGCGCAAGGAGCATTTGTATTTTCATCATGCAATGAGTTTAACGGTTTGTATTTTTCTGATTTCCTGTGGCAAAATTAACCGTTTTATATTATGGCATGTGTATACGTTTTACGGATATTTATACCCGAATGGCGGAAGATGAAATACAAGCTGTTTCAACTTCTATTTTGAACTGATTCTTTTAATTCGAAATAGCTTTTGTTTTTATAAATGTGGCTGTGAACTCCTTGCACTTACGCATGTCTTGTCTGGACGAAGCGATAGAGTAAGTATTGTATTTCTCAAAAATATCCAATCCGCGTCCAAGCATGATTGTCCACCCTGTGTCAGTCTTGATGCATCTATCATGGAAATCTCTGAATTTATATTCAAACTCAATGCCGTACGATGCCAGGTCATCTTTGATATCGTCAAATTTGTCTATCAACTCAGGAATTTTTTCTTCCTCTTCATTAGTAATAAGATTGAGTTTCAAGTCATCTACTGGGCGAGTATTGATGAGCATTAAAGCAAATTCCATAAAATTCTTGATTTGCCATGAAGTGCGTATATAGGGATCTTCCACTGTGATACTATTTGCTCCTGCCATATAAGGAGCAAATAATTTCTCGTAACTCACACCGGTTTGTCCCATTCTAAAGGTCATGCTCTTTTCTTGCAGAATATGGATACGGGGGCGCTTTGCAATTTGACAGCTCGAGTTTCTTTCTTCCTCTACGGAGCATGTTTCTGTATTTTCTTCATTCAAAGGCTGAGCCTCTGCATCGGTTAGCTTCCCAGTCGCTGTACTTATCGTTGAGTTTATTGGAATTATAAGAGGATTGCTTACTTTTTCCAATGTCTCAACATTCATTTCTATACCTGTTTTTAGATTGATATATTTGAATTTGGCTGGTTCGGCATTGAAAGTTTCGTCAATTACATATAATTGATCCTTTACACGTTTACGACCTTCAGCAGCAAAATCAACCAATTCGTACGCTTCCTCGTCAGTCATCTTTCCATCAGGATAAAGCAACTTCATCATTCCAGAAAATGTCTTGCGGATGGCCAGATGGTCACGCTCTGAAAGAGAGCCGTCGAATTTGGCATAGTCTTTCAAAACTGCCGTACGGTCATCATTGCGCAGGGCATGGAGCACCGCAGCAATGTAATCAGTAATAAGTCCGTAACCTTTGGAGAAGCTGTCTTTTTTCAACATTCTAATCTCCCATCCGGGATTATACAGATGGATTCGGTCAAGAAAAGCACCTTTGATGAAAGAGGCAGGTATGGATTCAAACAGATGCGTATTCTTCAACATAAAAGGGACAGTATGCTTTGTATTTCCTACAAACACCATCGAGGCACTGGCTTCATGCGTTCCCTTGCCACGATTAAACGATTTATTGGCCAGATAATTCTGCATGGTATCAATGAGCACGGCATCCACGTTACGTCCTTTCTGCTGCTCAAATTCATCCCATGCCACTACATCCCAATAGCCCACAAGACCCAGAATTTCTTTGTTTCCCTGCATTTTGACAAAGAGACGTGCACTAGTCACATCTCCGCCCGATACGAGTACACCATAAGGTGATAGTTCCTGAAATACATGCGACTTACCAGTTCCTTTAGGACCAAGCTCCACAAAGTTGAAGTTATTCTCCACATGGGGGAGGAGGCGAGCAAGCGTGATAAATTTTTCCCGTCGGTTCATGGAGTCCGGATTTAACCCTACCGTATGCATGAGCAAATCCATCCATTCCTCCGTAGTGAAATTCTTGCGCAGGTCAATATACTCTTGCAAATCGATATTTGAAATCTGTATAGGCTTCAGAGTCTGAATCTCCCATCTCACTTTTACATCTTCTCCACTGATATAACCAATGGTGACGATGCACCATACTCCGTTGCCACTCAGAAGTTTCGGATTCTTGCGCACATAGTCTGTTCCGATAGGTACTCCCGTCAATCCAAGGTTGGCAAAAGTAGCCTGATACTCATCATTCTTTTCGTTAAGCACCACCGTCACTTTATCAATGATACGATGTTTGCCATGCTCACGGATAAGTCCTTTTACCGACTCTGCTTCTGCGCGATGTACATAATTATGCTGGATAACCTCCTTTACTTTTTCGAGGCCCTCGTTAATGATTTCTTCGTCATCACTGGCACAATACTGGCCAAGCAAGTATTCCAGTACGTAAGTCGGTACAGGAAGTCCCCCCTTAACCAAAAACGCCAGATCTTTTCTTACCACCTTGCCAATAAAGGCATTTAATACTTTCTGCTGTGAATCCATATATTATGCTCCTAAAAATCTTGTTCAATCATTGTATTATTCTTCACTGTCTCACGGATAAGCGGATTTAACCGGTCATCTGCATCATAAATACGAAGCTGCAACATACTTGCGCTGACCGATTTTTGCAAATTGAGCGTAACTTCATACACCCGGTTATTCAGGTTCGTTGCATCCGTACTGTTAAGGTCAGTTCCTTTTCCTGAGTCACAGGATCGTCACCGTTATAAATGCAGCATACCACCTTGCGTTCCATCACGGTCATACTCACGGCTTCCGATTGTATAAGTTGGAATTTCAACCGACTGCTGACCATATTCAGGTTATGATTCATTAAAGAGATACCCACCTTTTCAGTCTTGTTTGTCCGTTTCTGCTGACTCCTGATTACCGGTATAATCATCTCCTGAAGGGATGCACCGCCATGTGTAAAGTTGTAGCCTCCCGAAGCCGCCAGTCGGTTGGTGCCGACTGGTACGCCTATCCAAAGCGGCATCTGACATTTTATGGCAGATACTCTTTCAAGAGGGAATTTGACGATTCCTTCCACATATTCATCGCTGTCTGTGAGATAATACCTCGTTTTTTTCTCTACTGATGCATCAGTAATATTATGCTTGTCCTTATCTTCAAATTTCATGTCATTGTACAGAAAGCCATGATCGGCAGTCAACACTACATTGGTCACATTCCAAGTAGCATGCAGACGTTTGATTAATACAGACAACTGGTCTATGGCCTTGCGGCAAGCACTGATTACCTCAAATGGGCTTTGAGAATGGCTTGCTTCATCAATCGTATCATGGAAGATATATACTAAAGGCCTTTTGAACAGTTCCCGCATTGAAATCTGGTCACCATTCATCACATCTTCATAACGTACACACACTCCTCTTTCACGATATTTATCCAAATGAGCTGTCCGTTGTTCTGTAGTTGCTAATACGGCTCCGTCCACCGCCATATCCGTACCAATCAGTTCCAAAGAGTGATGCGGTAGAAGGGAGAGCTTGCAGAACTTTGTTTCCGTGGGCAACATAGCCTGATAGGCTTCGATTGAAGCCATATTTTTTTCCTTGGCCAGTCTCTGCATCAACTCCATAGCCACTTCGTATCTCAGAGCATCACTGATAATGATTACCTGTTTCACATTCAAATCAGACTCGTTAGCATAAAAATCCTCCTGATGCTTCAATCCCGTTTCCGTAAACCAAGCCCCTTTTTCTTCCACACAGGTCAGCCATTCCAAATTAAGAAGGTTGGCAATCTTCGCATATTCCTGGTCTAATTGTCTTTTGGCCACATTCAATACAAGCTCGATAGGATTCTCTTTGGTTATCAGTTCATGATAAGCTTCGAGTGTCTTTCTGTAGGACATATCTACCAGATAGAACTCTGTAATATATTTAGTTACGTATTCCTTCGTATTGTTAAGTTTAAGTGTCCCCAGTCCACGCACCTGCATATAAAACAGGGCCGACTGTTCAATAAACCGGATAATGATTTGAATATGACTGTCAGCAGGCAGTTTCAGGGATAATTCACGCATACGGTCGTTCACATCTTCCGGATCAGCCATCAATTCCTTTTCAACTATTTCCTGCAGAATCGGCCAGCAAAGAGCTTCTGTATAATAAAAGTAGTTTGCATCAATGCCATAGATATTAATGATTTCCTCTTCTTTAATATCTGAAGCCAAAATTCTCATGGATTGGATGAACTTCTCACTAAGCAGACGGTCGTGCGTGCCCCATTCATAAATCTTGTTTATCTGGTCAAGCACTGCAGAGCTGCTGATTTTATATTGTTTGTATGAATCCCCCGGCACTACATCCAACAGTTGTGTAATGCAATTGTATTTCAAACATTCGGCAACGCTTTTCATCTTTTGAGAAGCATTCAGGTTATAGCTTACCCCGAAGAGTTTCATCAATTTGTCATTAGCTGTCTTGCTTGCATCCAAGTTTCTTGAAAGTCTGTGCCAGAAGTCCGTACGCTTTTTCTCCTCCCAGGTAGCATCAAGGATAATCATCTTTACAATGATTGTTTCCCAGTCCAGAAGTTTCTTGTCGCCAAGGTAATTGGAGATGAAAGCCCGGCAAACAAGGTCTTCGCTGAAAGTAGCGGAATCGATATGCCCATTGAGGATATTCTGGATTTTGGAGGACATGATTTCCGCAATGTTTTTCTTGATAAAACCACGGAAACGCTCCGGCAGATTATACTGCTGCATATATGAAGCATAGTCGTCTTCCTTATATTCCATGTTGGCTTTAAGCATATCGAGCAATGGAAACTGTAGCTGCTGTTCTTCTGAATGAGGATAGGTTCCCACAGGAAAGAGCAGCACGACGCGTTTGTCCTTCCAAGTATTCTCTATGGCATATTTTGTATTGAACCAAGCGCCATCGAACACTTTATAGACATATCCTTCTGACCAATCTTTTACGTCTTCAAGCTCTGTCTGGATAATGCCCATCTTGTCGAAGATAAAGAGCACATGTAGTTGAGGATTGCGCTCAAAGTAACTGTATATTCTGTCTTGTATCATAAACATCTTTAATAGAACTTATCGTTTTTATATCATCAAAGGAATTCAATAAGGTGATTGCGAGAATCTTTACTTAATGTCTTAGTTTGAAGGTATTCTTTTAGTTTTCTTCTATATATTTCATTCTTAAAAAAACATTCTCTTTCATTATGATTAAATTTTAAAATCCAGTCAATTTCGACTTTTTCGGGTGATGAATAGTTGTTTGGTGAGAGAAAGAATCTCATGCAATCATTGTCTTTTGATAAATCATCTATAATTTTATGCAATTTATAGAAATCCTCATTTCCTCTTATTTCTGCTAAAATAAAGCAATGATGTTGATTGATATTATTACCTTCTTGTTTTAGTAACTTATTAAATCGTTCTGTAGAATAATTATGAATATTATTGTAAAAAATAAAATGTATATAGTTAAAAAAATCATCAATATTATCTAGGCAAATCTTTTGTACTATATTTTTTAGAGATGTTGGTATGATTGGATAAAGCAATGATAATGCAGTGGCTTTTTCTTTTTGATTTATTTCATTAATACGTATATCTGTAAATTCTATTGCTCTTGTTTTTAGTGTTTCAATTAATAATAGTAAGCCTTCAATGTAAGAATTAGGAGCATAAGAGTTGTATAATATACAACTAATAAGTTCTTTGGCTTCTTTTTCATGTGGAGGATATTGCTTAATAAGTAGATTTATTGTTTGATATCCTATTTGATACGAGAATCTCCAATACTTTAACACTACATTATAGAGATCATTAATATTAATCTCCTCAATTTGAGATTTAGAAATTAGCATTAAAAAATTACTTAAGGGATTATAAAATAATGCATCGTCATTAAACAAGTAGTGGTATTTACTAATATTTTCTAAGCAGGTGTTAATATATTTGATGCCAGAATTGTTGTATGATAAAGTTATTATATCGTAATCATTAAGAATCGAAATAAGTTGATGAGTCTCTATATTAAAGATTAACAATCTTAACATAAAGCTATCTAGAAATTTAATTTTTGTCCCTTCAATGTCTTCACCAAATATATTATTTGGATGGGTAGCAAAACTATTTAATACTCCAAATGCAGTATTATAACAAATGGATTTATAATACATACTATTATCGCAAATGATATAGTTTGCTAATGAAAAGATGCTCTCACGTTGATATAAAGACATTAGTATTATAATGTTGCTATTTATTGACCATCCTCCTTTTTCTGCAGACTTTCTTTGTTTGAATATTTTTTGTTTTAAATCTTCTGTTTTTATAAGATGATTGCCAATATATTTGTAGGATATTAAATCCTGGAAAATTTTTTTTATTTCTCTATCTAAGGGTAATTTATTCAATATATCTTCTAACTCATATATATATGCTAACTCAAGTTCTTTTTCAGCATTAAAACTTCGATCAAATGCTTTCTCTGATTTAATACCGTTTTGAATAGCCCAAATATTATATCTGCAGATGAAGTATAAAATATATTTTTGGCGATTCCAGTATAGTGGTAATAGTTTTAAATATATTTGATATGCCTCCCAATAGTCTCCTAATAAATATAATGTAAATGGTAATTCTAAATCATCTACAGTATATTGAATAGTTTTTCCACGTAACAATTTTATTCTGTCACATGTTTTTGGATAATCAAATTTATAGATAAAATCTATTGTTGTTTCTGGAATGTAATAATTTATATTAGAATAGAATTTACTATCAAGAATTTGCAAACCATCAATTTCGTTCAAGCAATTATACCATGCAGCTTGTAATAAAGTTTTTAAATCTATGGAACGATGATTAGCCAAAAAATGTCGTTTCTTTGAGTTAGAATCAAGTTCTTTTGCTAAATTTCTGAAATATGAAAGACTTGTTTGTAATCCTTTTGAATTTGTGTACCAATTGATATTTCTATAATTAGGGAAAAAATAAATCAATCCCTCCCCCAAAGAACGTAGTTCTTGACTATAGGGCGTAATTCGAGAATAAAGGTATTCTGCCAGTTCTTTTTTAGGAATTGCACTATAATGGTTAATTGCAAAGAGTATTTTGTCTGTTAAGAGACCTATCCCACTTAAATTATTCGATTTATATCCCTCTCCTTTAATTTCATCAATTTCTTTTTCATTAAAATAAAGTATATTGATTCCTTTTTTCTCAAAATATTGTTTTGTCACAAAATCCGGTTCCTCGCATGATAACAGGTAGGCTCTTTGCATATTCTCTGACAAGATATTTTGTAACTCATTTAATATCATTTTAAGATTTAAATCTGCAAATGAAAAACCTACAAATAGCACAAGTTTACTTGCAAATACAGATTGTACAAATGCACGTATAAGGGGAAATTTATGGGGATAATTATAATAATCCGTTTCGGTAAGAACGATATTATTAGTAATATAATCTCCATGCATTTTAACAAGAACATTTGGATATACAATTTGTGGTATATCCTTATCTTCTCTTACAATATCATATTGTAAAAATTGATTGTTAAGCTCTTGTTCTATAAGATCATCATAGTTTGTTGTTATTATATGACATGGATTAAGCGACAATATACTCGTATGTAAATGATTCGGTACAGCTTTGTTGTAAAGCAGAATTTCTTTTATTTTGTCCATATACTCTTTGTACCCTCTAGAATCTTTGTATAACTGAGATCATTAGTGTCCCGTTAAAATGGGACGAGTTAAACAATTAATCAAAAAGCCCCGGAATCAGGGGATCATTTAGATCTTTGA
>NZ_JAOQJI010000044.1:0-30036 GCF_025567125.1 Phocaeicola fibrisolvens
AAGCTGATTGACGATAGGATTATATTGAACCCAATCCTAACTTCTTACTACAGAAGTATTTATCAAGCGACCAATCTGGGCGCACTCGCGTATATCTGGGTCGAACGGATGCTTGTATGCCCCATCAGTTTCGACAGCGTTTCAATGGGTACGCCGTTGGAAAGACATATCGTCGTGGCATACGAATGCCTACTTTGGTGCCAGGTCACGTTTTTGTTTATCCCGCATTGTCTGGCTACCTGTTTGATGCCGTATTTACAGATGTTATAGCATGGGACAGGCAGCAGCTTGCCGTCTTTGGAGACGCCTTTGTATTTGTCGATGATGTGCTTCGCCACGTCCAGCAGGCGGATGTTCGTCGCCACTCCCGTCTTCTGGCGGCTCGTCTTTATCCACAGATGCCCGTCGAAGGAAATTTGCAGGTTCTCTTCCGTGAGGTTCGCCATGTCGCGCCAACTAAGGCCCGTGAACGTGCAGAAGATGAAAAGGTCACGTATCAGTTCAAACCGTTTTTTCTTGAACGTGCCGTTTATCATCTGCGTGATTTCCTCTTTCGTCAGGTAGCCGCGTTTCGTTTCCTCCTTCGTGATGTGGTAGGCATAGAACGGGTCGCGCTGCAACCAGCCGTTGTTGATGGCGGTGAAGATGATGCTCCGGAAAGGCATCATGTACGACCACACGGTGTTGGTGCAATGCCCTTTCTCCACGCGCAGGAACAGCTCGAAGTCCGTGATGAAGGCGGGCGCAAGCTCTTTCAGGGCGATGTCCTCCACCTTGTACCGGGTTTTGATGAACTCCGACAGGTGCTTGTAAACCACGCAGTATTTCCAATAGCTGCGTTGGCTCTTCATCTTGCCCACTAATTTGGCATAGTCCTCGTTGTGCTGCCGGAACACGGCGAGCAGCGTCTTGTGGTTCATACCCATGCCGAGGTACTCGTTGCGCACTTTCTCCGCCGTGACGTAGGTGTCGCGGTCGAACACGTCCTGATACGCCTTGTTCACGCCCACGCGGATTTTGTCCAGCATACGGTTGCCTTCCAGAGCCACGTTGCTCCTTCCGGTCAGCCGCCCGGTCTCCACGCTCCACATCTTTTCCTCCACGTCCAGCCTGCAGCTGAACTGTGCGATTTTCCCGTTCACCGTGATACGGCACATGACTGGTATCAGTCCGTTCTTCTTCGGCGCATTGCGCTTCAGGTAAAATAAAATCTTGAATGTCGCTCTACTCATAGTTCCTACTTTTTTATGGTTGCAAAATTACCTTGTGTAGAGCTGTTTGGCTGTATGTAAACCACAGCAGACCGGCGCAATCGAACCTGCCGCAGGACTTTTTCATCCCCAAAGCCTCCAAACGCCTGTGCGAGTGGCGTTTTTACCCCATTTTGCCGTCCTTTTCCATACCGTTATCCGTCCCGTTCTTCGGTAACGGGATGGTAACGCAATTTCGGCTCAAGTTGGCTTTCTGGCGGTTTTATTTGGCACTCGCCAAAATCGTCAAAACCCCATAAATCATTAACTTTCAATCATTTTTCCGTGATTTGCTCAGTATCTCACTTTTTTGTATTATCTTTGCAGAACATCGCGAAAAAAGTCTTTAGAGGGCAGAATCGTCTGGATAATTCTTTGTTGACCATTTATTTCATGAGATTCAGACTTATTGTCATTCCCCCTATTGCAGTTGTTTCCTGAAACAATAAAAAAATAAATGATTGTTGTTCCTAGAGAATGACAATAAAATTGTTACGTGCCTGTGTGTTTGGCAGACAGGCATTCAAATCGCTTTTGTGTTTAACTGGAGAAAAATATGAACAAATGAAAGGGAGGTTTATTTTATGAATGAGAAAAAGAAAATAGAAATAATCAAGCTCTACCTTATTTTTGGTCGTGAACGGAATAAAGCGTTCAAGATGTTGATGAAAGGGAAGAGTAAATGGGAAATCAAGAAAGAAACAGGGTGTATTATCGCTGTAAATGGTGCCAATTTTGCCATCAATGAAGGTGAGATTTTTGTCATTATGGGGTTGAGTGGAAGTGGAAAGTCCAGTCTGTTACGTTGTATCAACCGACTTGATAAACCTATTCTTGGAGCAATTGTAGTCAATGGCAGCAATATCGTTACCATGACAGGCGAGGAATTACGTACTGTCCGTCGTAAAAAACTGGCTATGGTGTTCCAACAGTTCGGATTGTTGCCTCACCGCACCGTGTGGCAGAACATTGCTTTCGGGCTTGAGCTGCAAGGTGTCAGGAAAAAGGTACGTGAGCAGAAGGCGTTGGAAAGTATGCGGACCGTAGGACTTGCCGGATGTGAAAATCAGATGATAAATGAACTTTCGGAAGCCATGAAGCAACGTGTGGGTTTGGCACGTGCTTTGGCGAACAATCCCGAAATCTTACTCATGGATGAGGCTTTCTCGGCTCTTGATTCATTGAGTCGTATTCAGATGCAGAACGAACTGTTGGCTTTGCAATCAGAAAAGAAGAAGACGATTGTATTTGTTACCCATGATTGGGAAGAGGCCATCAGGTTGGGAGACCGTATAGCCATCATGCGTGACGGTGAAATTCTGCAGATTGGTACGTCGGAGGAAATTTTGACGAAACCCGCCAATGACTATGTCCGGAATTTTGTGAAGTCGCGTGTGACGAAGGCAAAAGGTATTACCTCGGTCATAGATTGATTTATAAACAGAAAACAACAGTTGCAATGATAAACATAGGACATTATATAGAAGTAGCCATTGAATGGCTGGCTGAGAAGGGTGCAGGATTTTTTGATGTGTGGAACGTATACGTAGAAGGCGTCATCGACAGCTTCCAGCTGGTATTGTATGCCATCCCGTTTTATGTGTTTATTTCACTGACTGCTTTATTGGCTTGGTGGAAATCGGGTAAAGGCATGGGGCTTTTCACTCTTTTTGGATTATTGCTCGTATGGGGCATGGGATTCTGGAAAGAAACCATGCAAACGCTTGCTCTGGTGCTCTTCTCCACATTTGCGGCGTTGCTGATTGGGGTCCCGCTCGGCATCTGGACAGAGAAAAATGAACGCTGTAACCGGATATTCCGTCCTGTTTTGGACTGTATGCGGACTATGCCCGTTTTTGTTTTTCTGATTCCTGCGGTGCTGTTTTTCGGGTTGGGTACGGTTCCTGGCGTCCTTGCCACCATTGTCTTTGCCATGTTTCCGGTGATACGCTTTACGGGATTGGGAATGCGGCAGGTGCCCGGGCATGTCGTAGAGGCAGCTCGGGCGTTCGGCGCCACTCCTCGGCAATTATTTTTCAAGGTGCAGTTGCCTTTGGCCTTCCCCACTATGTTGACTGGCATCAATCAGGCTGTCATGATGTCCCTTTCCATGGTAGTGGTGTCTGCTATGATTTCGACTGGTGGATTGGGTGAGGTGGTATTGGAGGGCATCACACAAATGAAAATCGGACTTGGTTTTGAAGGGGGCATTGCCCTCGTGATATTGGCTGTCATCTTAGACCGTATCACCCAGGGCATTGTCCGAAAGGGATAACCACCATTTATTGCTCCCAATAAAATAAGTATTGCCTATTCTTACTTCGTGGAGGTTCTCAGTTTCATGAAAGCCATCGGCAGCAGGTTGAAGACACAAGTTTGAACAGCCGGCTGCCCGATAGCTATGTGACATTGCGAGGCGGCATAAAGAGGTGAATTAAGATGATAAAAAAACTGATTGAGAATGAATATGATTTTAGAAATAACCCTCAGGCTCTTTGTGGCTCTTTTGCTGGGAGGGGTCATTGGAATAGAACGGGAATACCGTTCAAAAGAAGCCGGCTTTCGTACACATTTTCTTGTGGCATTGGGAAGTGCTCTTTTTTGCATCGTGTCACAGTACGGGTTTGGCGTTGATTTGAAAGATTCATCACGGGTGGCGGCACAAGTGGTATCCGGAATAGGTTTTCTCGGAGCCGGGACTATTATTTTTCAAAAGAATGCGGTGCGTGGCCTTACTACGGCGGCCGGATTATGGGTGACTGCTGCCATCGGACTGGCATGTGGAACTGGGATGTATGTGGTGGCCCTCATTGTCACGGTGATGGTGCTTTTCGGACTTGAAGTGATGAATTCATTTATTCCTACTTTCGGTACAACTACGGTACAACTCACTTTCACCGCTTCTACAAAGGAAAGTGTGAAACGGGTGGTAGACCGGATAAAGGATGACTGCATCGAACTTTACTCTTACGAACTGCGTGAACGGCATACCTCCCACGGTGAGATTTATGAAGCAAATATGGAAATAAAGGTAAAACGTGGCAACCATAATGAGCGTCTCATTGGGTATATGGATGAATTTGATGACGTAACGATAGCTTGTATTGAATAAAAAACCTGAGAAATTATGCTATGAATATTGTGCCATATTATTTAGCCCCGACGAGAATGATGATTTGATTTTTGTTGGAAGATACATTGAAGGTTAGAGTGGGCAGATACAAAATATAGGTCCTATATTCTTTGGATTCATGGAAAAATAGAATTCATTGTTTGGAAATATTTACAGAATAGGTTCAAAATCCTACACTTTAATCTATAACTACGGGATGATAGTTATAGTTTGAGATTATGACAAATGTTTTTTTATGAGGCTTTTACTACTTTTGAGATAAATATTACTCATGAAAAAATTATAATTATGAAGCTAAAATCATTATTCTTATGGCTGCTGGTGATAATCGGGGCTGTATCTTGTAAGTACGATGACGGAGAATTGTGGGATAAGGTAAATTCTTTGGATGACCGTTTGACAAACATTGAAAATCAACTGACGCAGATGAATACGAATATCACTTCAATGGGGGCGATAGTTAATGCGTTGGAAGGTAATGTGTATGTGACAAGTGTGACTGAAACCGAGGATGGTTATACGATTGCATTTAGTGATGGCACGACTGCTTCTATCACGAATGGGGCGGCTGGAAAAGATGCTCCTGTCATTGGATTTGATAAAGATACCGATGGCAAGTATTATTGGACACAGACAATCGATGGAGTCCAGTCTTGGCTGACTGATGCAGACGGGAATAAAATACCAGTTACCGGAAACGATGCAGTCACTCCGCAATTAAAGGTTGGAACGACTGGTTATTGGATGATAAGTTATGATAATGGACTGACTTTCACAGAGGTGCTGGATGAAGGAGGAAATCCTGTAAAAGCCCTTGGAGAAGATGGAGATTCTTGGTTTGGAGATGTAAGCTATGACCCAACTTCTGGTATTCTGACCCTTGTGATCAATGGAGAAACCATTGAGTTAACGGCTGGTGAACCGACTGGAATTCCGACAGATGTACAGGCGGGCACTCCTCCTACGATTCTGGCTGGAGAAGAAACATTTACGATGCCTACCAGTATTTCTGCACTTTCAATTGATCCCAACAATTCTAGAGTTGGCCGTTTTAATTTGGCAGGGATTCGAACCAATACAGGTGAATGGCTTGAATTGTATGGCACGGGCGATGAAAAGCAGAATGTATGGGTGGAAATCAATGGAAAACAAAAGGGAATCAAGGTGATTAATGGGGAGGAAGTGGCTACTCGTTCACGTTCCAACTCTCCGGTTTCCAAAGCGAAGGCGGATATTATCTTCTTAGTTGACAATTCAGGCAGTATGAGTGAGGAGGCTAACAAAGTGGCTGAAGAAATTATCAGATGGTCAGATAAACTTTCGCAGACAATGGATGTGAAGTTCGGTTGTGTAGGTATTGACCATCAATACATTAATGGAGCATTGAACATTACCGATGCGGTTACTCTGTCGGAGTATCTGAATTGTAGTTCAGGCGTACGTCGGACACAGCATTATGGAGAGAGTATGACTCACGTTCCTGCAGATATGGCCGATTTGAAACAAAAAGCTCAGGGCTATACCAATGCAGGTGGAGAATGTGGAGGTATTATGTTGCACTATGCCGATGAGAATTTTACTTTCCGTGAAGGTGCCAACCGTTTTTACGTATATTTCACAGACGAACCTAATCAGCCGGGTGGTAATGCACCATGGTCTGTCTTAACCGTTAACAAGGATTCTGGGGACTATAATTGGGATTCTTCAAAGGGAGTGATTTATACAGTATATAGTGGACTGAATCTGTATGGAGATCCTCATGGATGGCAAAACTGGTATGTCAAAGAAGACCCGACGTTGTTCTCAACCTATACAGGTGGACAAATAATTGAGACTACAGGAGCATTTGAAATTAGTCTAGATGAGCTGCCTGTAACCGGAGCCATTACACAGTCGTTTATCATTCAGTTTAATATTACTCCAGATTTGACTGTCGGAGGTGTGTATGATGTGACTATCCTTATTTATTCTTCCGATGGCAGCATTAAGTCGCAATATACTTATGAGGACATACAGTTGATAGCTGCTTGAGGGTGACAGTGCGGTTATCCTAGGTAACTTTGTCTATAAGGGGTGCAGTTCAAAATGAAGTGCGCCCTTTTTCGTATTCGTTATCATTGGATTATATGAAGCAATCGATTTTGTCATAGCGGCAAAATTCATTCTTTGATTCAAAGATAGGGATACAGCAAAAAACAGAGTATGTCCTTGCTGGAACATTTGTGAGGCTTTTGATATATCAGAGACACACCGCCTAAGTTAACTAGAAAACGTCTAAGCGTTCAAACTAAAACGTCTAAGCGTTCGAATCAAAACGTCGAAGCGTTTTGCCTGAAACGTAAAGGCGTTTTACTTCAAACGCTTAGGCGTTTCGAAGAAAACGCTTAGACGTTTTTTACAAGGTAACAAAACTCGTCAGAAACACTACTTATCTCTTCACAAGTCTGCACTTTTCACTCTCTCCGGGAAGGACACCCACTGCATCCGCTACACCCGCTGCATCCGCATCCGCCTGCGTGTCCTTTCCGCCGGATGACCTGACGGAGAAAGCGTCTGCCGGCCCAAAGTACACAGCCGGCTACGATGATATATACGAAAAGATCTTGCATACTCATAATGGTAAGGGTTTTAAATGAACAAACTTCCTATCTGGTGTACCGCAAAGGCAATAATCCAAGCCAGTATGGTGGTATAGGTCGCGGCAAAGACAGCCCATTTCCAGCTTCCCGACTCTTGCCGGATAGCAGCCAGGGTAGCGATACACGGGAAATAAATCAGCACGAACAGCATGTAGCAGTAGGCCACGAGCGGCGTGATGGGAATCCGTTCGGAGAGGTTCACTGAGTCGATGTCGTCGTCATTTGTATAGAGAACTCCCAGTGTGCTGACCACCAGTTCCTTGGCGCCTACACCCGACAGGATGCCGATACCCATCTTCCAGTCGAATCCCAACGGTTCGATGACCGGTTCGATGGCCTTTCCCAGCTGCCCGATGTAGGAGTTCTCCTGCTGTTCGGCTTGTGTGGCGTAGGCATCGTGGTTCGGGTAGTACCCTAGGAACCAGATGATGATGGAAGCCACCATGATGATGCCGCCCATCTTCTTGAGGTATTGTTTTCCTTTCTCCCACGTGTGGCGCAGCACGACCTTGGCCGTCGGCATGCGGTAGGGCGGGAGTTCCATCACGAAGGGCGTGTCTTCACCTTTCACCAGGAACTTGGTGAAGATGCGGGCCATGAGTACGGCCAGCAGGATGCCGATGGCGTAGATGGACAGCAGGATGAGGCTGGCCTTGCCCGGGAAGAAGGCCCCAATCAGTACCAGGTAGATGGGCAGGCGGGCACTGCACGACATGAGCGGGTTCACCAGCATGGTGACCAGCCGGGCCTTGCGGCTTTCGATGATGCGCGACGTCATGATGGCCGGCACGTTGCAGCCGAAGCCCATGATGAGGGGGATGAACGACTTGCCGTGGAGTCCCATCTTGTGCATGATTTTATCCATGATGAAGGCGGCACGGGCCATGTAGCCGGAATCTTCCATGAACGAAATGAAGAAGTAGAGCAACAGGATGTTGGGCAGGAACACGATGACGCCTCCCACACCGCCGATGATACCGTCCACAATCATGTCTTTCAGCGGGCCCGGACTGAGGAATTTCTCGGCTCCTTGTCCGATGAGGCCGACCATCCATTCGATGAGACGCTGCGGGTATTCACCCAGCACGAAGGTACCCTCGAACATGATGTACAGGAAGATGAAGAAGATAGGGTAGCCCCAGAAACGGTTGGTCACGATGCTGTCCACCACCCGCGTAAAGGTCTCCGTGTCGTGGTTGGTCTGCGTGAAGGTCTCCTTCAAGGCACCCGAGATGAAACCATATTTGGCATCGGCAATGCACTGTTCGGTGTCGTCGTTGCCCAGCTGGCGCAGGCGTTCCGCCTCCTTGTCGCGGGCTGCCAGAATCTCCTTGCCGTTGGGCAGCGGGGCGATGACGCGCGTCTCGATGTCCTTGTCGTTCTCCAGCAGCTTGATGGCCAGGAAACGGGTGGAGTATTTGTGGCGGATGTTCTCGTTCTTGCTGATTTCCTTCTTCACGGCGTCGATGCTCCGTTCGATTTCCGGTCCGTGGTTGATGTGGATGTGGCGGATGAAACCTTTGGCCGTGAAGTTGTCTTCCGCTCCTTTGTATTTGTGGTCGGGCACGTAGGCATCGTGCCATTCGCGGAACTCGCGGAGGATTTCGTTCTTGATTTCGTCTTTCTGTCCCATGAAGTCGATACCTTCATACAGGCCGATAATCACATGGAACAGGTTGTCGATGCCTTCGCCCGTGCGGCTGATGGTCGGCACGATGGGCACGCCCAGCAGTTCGCTCAGCTTGTGGTAGTTCAGCTTGTTGCCGCTGTGCTGCAGGGCATCGTACATGTTGAGGGCGATGACCATGCGCACGTTCATGTCGATGAGCTGGGTGGTGAGGTAGAGGTTACGCTCCAGGTTGCCCGCATCCACCACGTTGATAATCACATCCGGGGTCTCCTCGATGATGTGCTTGCGCACGTAGAGCTCTTCCGGGCTGTAGGCCGAGAGGGAATACGTACCCGGCAAGTCCACCAGGCGGAAATGATAGCCCTGGAAGTCGAAGAAGCCTTCCTTCGCATCCACGGTCACGCCGCTGTAGTTGCCCACGTGCTCGTGTCCGCCCGAGGCCACGTTGAAGAGCGAGGTCTTTCCGCAGTTGGGGTTGCCCACCAGCGCCACGTTGATGGTGCGTCGTTTCCCTTGTGCGATGTTGCGCATCACCTCGTCGCTCACGGGGATGCCTTGTGAGATGGGCTCATGGTAGGTGTCGGTCTCCATCGTGTGCCGTGCTTCCTCTTCGCTGACAATTTCAATCATGTCGGCTTCCTGCCGGCGGAGGGAGACTTCATATCCCATGATTTTATATTTGATGGGGTCCTTGAGCGGGGCGTTGAGCACCACTTCCACGGTTTTTCCCTTGATGAACCCCATTTCGATGATGCGGCGCCGGAATCCTCCGTGTCCGAGGACCTTGATAATGACACCTTTCTCACCTGTTTTCAATTCCGAGAGTTTCATGTTGTTTGTATCATTTGTATTTCATTTGCAAAGATACAGCATTGCTTCCTATCCCGCAAGTTATTTAGACTGTTTTTAAATTACGCGTTTTGTGCGGCCTTTTTTCATTTTTTATCCCTAAGTTTGCAGTATGTTTATCCGAAGAGTCAGTCAGTATATAGAAGAGAAGCACTTGTTGCAGCCTGGCGACAAGGTGCTGGTGGCCTTGAGCGGTGGAGCCGATTCCGTGGCTTTGCTGCGTGTGCTGCTCCGGCTGGGGTATGTCTGCGAGGCGGCTCATTGTAATTTTCATCTTCGCGGAGAAGAATCGCTACGCGATGAGCAGTTTGTGCGGGAGTTGGCTGCACGGCTGGATGTGCCTTTGCACGTCATTCATTTCGACACAAACGAATATGCGGCTTCGCACGGAGTATCGGTGGAGATGGCGGCACGCGAACTGCGTTATGGCTGGTTTGGACAATTGCGCCGCGAGTGCGGGGCCAGGGTGGTGGCTGTGGCACATCACCGCGATGACAGCGTGGAGACATTTCTCCTGAATCTGGTGAGAGGAACGGGCATCAACGGCCTGCAGGGCATCCGTCCGGTGAATGGCGAGGTGGTGCGTCCGCTGCTGTGCGTGAGCCGTGCGGAAATTCTGGAGTATCTTGCTTCCCTGGGGCAGGCGTATGTGACAGACAGTACGAACCTGCAGGATGAATTTGTGCGCAACAAGCTCCGTCTGCACGTGATTCCGATGCTCGAGACCATCAATCCGTCGGTGAGTGAGACGATTGCCGAAACGGCACGCAGGTTGTCGGATGTGGCGGAGGTGTATCATGCTGCCATACGGGAGGCCATGGAGCGGGTGATGCCCGACGGGGAAACGGTGGATATTCCGGCGTTGTGCCGGGAACCGGGCGCGCAGAACCTGCTGTTCGAAATCTTGCATCCGTTGGGATTCAATGCGGCACAGGTGGGCGATGTGTTTCGTGCCTTGCATGGTGAGTCGGGAAGAATGTTTCACAGCCGGGAATGGACCCTTCTGGTGGATCGCGACCGGCTTGTCAGGCGTCCGCTGAAGGAAGAGGAACTCACGCCGCAACTGGTTCAGGAAGTGATGGAAGTGGAACCGCCGTTTGTGGTGCCTCTCACGAATACGGTGGCATACGTGGATGCGGATGCCGTGGAAGGACAGCTGATTTTGCGGCGGTGGCAGTCGGGCGACCGTTTCGTTCCTTTCGGAATGAAAGGTTTCAAGTCTGTGCGTAATTACTTGCGCGACAAAAAGGTTTCGCGCTTTGAAAAAGACCGTCAGCTGGTGGTGTGCGACGGAAATCGCATCGTCTGGTTGGTAAATGAACGGGTGGACAACCGCTTCAGAGTGACTTCTGACACGCATCGTATCCTTCGGTTGGAAGTGAAGTGGAGGTAAATGCACAAAGTGTCGTTTTTTTCTCTTAAAAGATGCAAAAAAAGAGGCTGTAAGAGTATCAGATTGAGGTATTTGTATTTACTTTGAATACGTTTAATTAAAATTTTAGTCAGAATTATGAACGAATTAATTGCAAAAATCAAAGAATTGAATGCCGCTTTGGTTGCCGATGCTGAATTGCAGGCTGAAAAAGGAAATAAAGCAGCAGGAACTCGTGCCCGCAAGGCATCCTTGGAGTTGGAAAAAGTTTTGAAAGAATTTAGAAAGGTATCTCTGGAAGAATCAAAAAAATAAATAGTTTCAAGACGGACTCGTATGTCTGAGGGAGAGAGATTGCAGTAATTGTAACGAATACTGTAATCTCTCTTTTGTTTTTTTATCACAAGGCGCTGGGGTTATTCACGGGGAACTTCGTACATTTGTGTGGACTTGTACGTAGGGGTATGAAGGAATTTCGGAAGATAGAATGGTGGATCGTGGCATGGATCGTGGGATGCATGCTGTGTACTTCGTGTGGAAGGCCGTTGCGCAACCGTGTGGACGCGCAGGTGGATTCACTGAACCGGGTGGCGTATGAGGCCCGCTACAAGGATTTGTCTCTTTCATCCCGTGCTGCAACGGAGGCCCTGAAATTGTCCGACGGATATGCGTCAGGACGGGCAGAAGCGCTGAACCACATGGGTTTCTGTGCGTTTATGCGGATGGACTTCGAGCATGCGGCTCGTCTGTTCCAAAAGGCATCGGAAGCCAGCAACAACGAGATTGAACGTCTGGTGGCGGATGTGGGGATGATGAAAATCTGCCAGCGCACTTCTATGAACAAGGAGTTCTATGATTATCACAACAGTGCGATGCAGCGTCTGCGGCGCATCGACGAGGACCGTTCTTCGCTCGAGAAAAATGGTCTGGAGGGACGGCTGAACTATGCCATCTCGGAGTTCTACATCGTGTCAGGAATTTATTATTATTATCTGCAGCAGGACAAGGAGTCCTTGGAGGCCATCAACGCGATACCCGAAGAAACCTTGAAGGGGGATACGGCTCAGTGGCTGTATTATGTATATATGCGGGGGTCGGGCGGCATGTATGAGGCGCCCACGCGCGAGGAAGTGACACTTGGGGAGTTTGGCTACCTGGTGCAGTGCTTGCAGGTGGCGCAGGCTCGGGGGTATATTTATTTCGAGGCCAATGCCTTACAGGCCATGGCGGAACTGCTGGTGTTCCGCAGCAACCGGGAACTGCTGAGCGAGAAGCGGGCGGGGCTGCTGCGGCTGGTCAATCCGGAGAGCCTGCCGGTGGACAGTCTGCCACTGGTGTTTGCCCGGGAGGCGTTGGGACTGTTCAAGCGTTACGGCGACTGGTACCAGATTTCGGGGACGTATCGCACGCTGGCCACTTTCTACAATTATAGCGGACAGCCGGAAAAGGCGCTGGTCAACCTGAAGAAGGCGTTGAACTATGTCAACTTGCATCACGAGAAATATTATCATTGCACGGATTCGCTCGACCGGCTGCAGGCGTATCAGCTGGGAGGAACGGCTTCCATCGAATTGAAGTGGATTAACGACGGGGGTATTCATACCGTACCCGAATGGATTGCCCGTCTGCGGGAACAGCTGAGCCGCACGTATTCGGCCATGGGCTGCAAGGCGGAGTCGGACTACAACCGCAACGTGTACCTGGATATTTTGGATTATACACGGCAGGACAAGGAACTGGAGAGCCGTTATGCGGCGCTGGAAAAGGAGACGGGCCAGCTGAATGTGCTCTTGTGGCTGGTGGCCGCAGGCTTTTTGGTGCTGGTGGTCTTGTTTGTCTGGCTGAACCGTACGTGGCGGAAAAAGAACACCGTGTATCTCACGGAACTGAAGCGCGTGCTGGGACTCTGTCAACAGATGACGGGGGCGGTGCCTGCATCGGCTACAAGCCGGGAGGAAGTGGCCGATGCGGTGGTCGAGGTCATGAAACCGGAACTGAAGGCACTGTTTGGAGTGCGCGATGTGTGCATCACTTTCTGTGAGGAAGGAGAGGCGGAGGACGCTCCGTCTGTTTCGGGTGAAGGGATTCCACAGGTATTCGAGCTCCAATCGCCGGGCAAGTCGGTCACGGTGGGACGGTTGTGGTTGTGGCTGTCGGCTCCTGTACGCAAGGAGGAGCAGGCTCTCATCCGGCTGTTGTTGCCTTACCTGGCCTGGACACTGGAGCATGGCATGAACTTGGTATCGCTCGATGAGGAGCAGAAGCGGCTGGAGAAGGAACAGTATATCCACGAACAGCATCTCATGGAGAACAAGCGCCAGAACGAGGTGAAGAAGGCGTGCCTGTCTATCGTGACGGGGATTGTGCCCTATATCGACCGAATGGTGAACGAGGTGCGCAAGCTTCAGGTTTTGCCATCGGACAGTGAGGAGGCGGTGCGCCGCGGCAAACTGGTGTACATCGACGAACTGGTGACAAAAATCAATGAATACAACGACATACTGGCTTTGTGGGTCAAGATGCGGCAGGGCACGCTGAGCCTTCACATCGAGAATTTCGACCTGGAGGAGTTGTTTGCCATCCTCGCCAAGGGACGCCGTTCGTTTGAGCTGAAGAAACAGACGCTCACGGTGGGCGAGACCACGGCTTGCGTGAAGGCCGACAAGGCTCTGACTCTCTTCATGATCAATACGCTGGTAGAGAATGCCCGCAAGTACACGCAGGAAGGGGGGCGGGTGAGCCTGTCTGCCGAAGAAACGTCCGATTACGTGGAGATTGCGGTGGAGGACAACGGACCGGGGCTTTCGGAGAAGGACCGTTCGCGTATCCTGGGCGAGAAGGTGTATGATTCGGGGGCCATCGGCATGGAGACGGCGGCCGATGCGGCGGAACTTCAGCGACAGAAGGGACATGGCTTCGGATTGATGAACTGCAAGGGAATCATCGAGAAATACCGGAAGACGAACAGTGTGTTCGCCGTCTGCCGGTTCGACATACAGAGTACGCTGGGAAAGGGCAGCCGTTTCTCGTTCCGCTTGCCGAAGGGGGCGCGGCGGATGGCGGGTCTGTTGTGGCTGGGCTTCTGTCTGCTGACAGGTGTGGCCTGCTCTTCCGGTCAGAAACCGGTGGAGCCTGTGCCCGACAGCGGGAAGGTGGCGCCTTACGACAGTCTGCTGGCCATTGCCAACGACTATGCCAACTGGGTGTATGAGTGCAACGTGCAGGGCGACCATGCCACGGCGCTGCTGCTGGCCGACAGTGTGTTGTATTACATGAATGCCCATTATCTCCGCTATTCGGGAAAGAACGGGCCGTTGCTCCGACTGGAAGGGGAAGGCGACGGGGCGGAACTCGACTGGCTGGCTCAGTCGTTCGATACGGATTATTTTATCTTGCTCGACGTGCGCAACGAGGCGGCGGTGGCTTCATTGGCCGTGAAGGATTTCCGGAAGTACCGCTATAACAATGCAGCTTATGCGTCGCTCTACAAGCGGCTGAGCAAGGACAACTCGCTCGAGGAGTATTGCTTGCAGATGCAGCGCTCGGCCAGCAACAAGCGGATTGCCTTGTCGCTGTTCGTGCTGCTGGTGTGCGGCTGTCTGATTGCGTATTACGCGCTCTACCTGCGCCACCGGTTGCATTACCGCTACAACATGGAACAGGTGTTTGTGGTGAACCGCACTATTTTCTCGGCAGCTTCGGGCACGGAGATGCTGGGCGATGAGGTGCTGGAGAAGATGGTCCGCAGCATGTTCAACGAATTGAACGAAATGCTTCTCCTGGAGAACATGGCGCTGGCGGTATTCGATGAGGAGGCTTGTCGCCTGAAAACAGCTTGCTTTGCGGCAGAAGAAGGTGACGAGGAGTTGCACGAACGCTTGCAGCGGTGCTACGATTCGGGACAGACGCAGTGGGCCGGGACCACAAAATGGAGTTTCTTGCCGTTGTGGGTGGAGACCGGAGGCGAGAAGCATTGTGTGGGGGCACTGGCCTTGAAGCTGGCCCGTGCCTACAGCCGCGAGGAAGACCGTCTGCTGGTGGAGATGGTGTGCAACTACCTGGCAGTGGTGTTGTATAATGTGGTGGTACGGGTCAACCGGAAGTTCCACGACATCGAGCTGGCACAGGATGAGGCCCGCCGCTCCCTCTTCGAGGAAAACCAGTTGCACGTGCAGAACATGGTGCTCGACAACTGTCTGTCTACCATCAAGCATGAAACGATTTACTATCCGAGCCGCATCAAGCAGGTGGCCGACCGCCTGAATGGTGACGTCACGGTGGCGCAGCGGAAGGAGCTGCTGAACAATATGGCAGAGCTGGTCGGATACTACAAGGATATATTTACCCTGCTCAGCTCGTGTGCCTCGCGTCAGCTGGAGGAAGTGACATTCCGCCGTACGGAGGTGAGCGTGAAGGAGCTGGCCGAAGGAGCCGGAAGATACCTGAAGAAGGTGATGCGCAAGCGGAACTTTACGTTGGAATGGCAAGCTGAGGTGCCTCCGTTGTGGGTGACGGGCGACCGGGTGCTGTTGCTTTTCCTGCTGGAGAACCTGATGGACGAGGCGGTGCGCGAGGAGGTGTCGGGTACGTTGCGGCTGGAGGCGAAAGAAGAGGATGGGTTTGTCCGGGTGGACTTCATCGACACGCGCCGTACCTACCCGCAGGAAGTGCTCAATGCCTTGTTCTATCCCGACAAGAAGCGGATGTGTCCGTCGGGTGACGGTTCGCATCTCTCGGGCACGGAATACCTGGTGTGCAAGCAGATTATCCGCGACCACGACGAGTATGGCGGGCGGAGGGGCTGCCGCATCAATGCCTGTCCGTGGAACGGAGGAAAGGGATTCAGCGTGTGGTTTACCCTGCCGAAACGAAACAAGAAATAACGAATGAGAAAAATATAAAGTCAAGACAATATGGAGAAGTTTAAGGTGGTCATCGTAGAAGATGTCAAACTGGAATTGAAGGGGACGGAAGAGATTTTCCGTCACGAGATACCGAATGCCGAGGTGATTGGTACGGCCATGACCGAGGAGGAGTTCTGGAAACTGATGGAGACGTGTACACCCGACATGGTGCTGCTCGACCTGGGACTGGGGGGCTCCACTACCATCGGTGTGGAAATCTGTGCCCGTCTGCGCCGGGAACGGCCGGAACTGAAAGTGCTTATCTTTACCGGAGAAATCCTGAACGAGAAGTTGTGGGTGGACGCGCTCCGGGCAGGGGCCGTGGGCATCATCCTGAAGACGGGTGAACTCTTGACGGCGACCGACGTGCAGGCGGTGATGGACGGCAAGAAGCTGGTGTTCAACGAGCCGATACTGGAAAAAATCGTGGCCCGCTTCATGCAGACAGTCGAGGTGGAACAGCGTCGGCAGGAGGCCATCATCGACTATGACATTGACGAATACGACGAGCGCCTGCTGCGTCACCTGGCATTGGGGTACACCAAGGAGATGATTACCAACCTCAAAGGAATGCCTTTCGGCGTGAAGTCCATCGAGAAACGGCAGAACGAGCTGGTGAACCGCCTGTTCCGTCCCGACGAACGGACGGGGGTGAATGCCTGCCGGCTGGTGACCCGGGCTTTCGAGCTCCGTATCCTCGATATTGATAACCTGGAACCTGATGAAGAATAAATTCAGTCTGCATCCGGCCACCTGCTTCCTGCTGCTGTTTCTGCTCACGGCCCTGCTGTCGTGGACGGGCAGCATCTATGAATGGGAGGGGGTACGCAGCCTTTTGAGCGACGAAGGGCTGCGGTGGCTGTTGCGTACCCTTCTCGACGATTACCTCCTTTCGCCGGTGTTTCAGGCGGTGGTGTGTCTGTTCTTCGGGGTGGGACTGTTTGTCCATTCCGGGTTGGGGAATGCCTGCCGGAGGATGGCGGGTGGCGCGCGCAAGTTTTCCCGCAAGGAGAAGCGAGCACTGGGGCTGGCGGTGGTGACCTTCCTCGCCTATGTGGGATTCTGTGTCCTGCTTGCCTTCGGACCGTGGAATGTGGTGCGCAGTTCCATCGGTACTTTGTCGGATTCCCCGCTGGCCGACGGACTTTGGGGCGTATGTTCGCTGGGGATTGCCTTGCCTGCCATTGTGTATGGCTTTGCATCCGATTCTTACCTGAACGACCGTGATGTAGTGGAAGGCATGGCCTATCTTTACAAGTGCCGGGCTACGTATTTCGTGGTGTTGCTCTTCATCACCCTGTTCTTCTCTTCGCTGGAATTCAGCGGGCTGACAGATTATACCGGATTACCGGATGACGTGTGTCGCGGTGCTTATCTGCTTTGCTGTCTGCTTTTTCTTTTATAAAAGTAGGTGCATTTTACTCGAAACGATTATCTTTGCCCCGTTATTTTCAAATCGGAATAAAACCTAATAATAACAAGATGAAAAAAATTGTAGTATTTGCAGCGGCCGGACTGATGTCTTTGGCTGCTTGTCAGGAAAAGGCTGGCTTTACCATCAAAGGTACAGCCGAAGGTGCAGCCGATGGCGACACCGTGTTCTTGCAGAAACAGACGGCAGAAGGCTTTGAGGCCCTCGATTCTGTCGTAGTGAAGAATGGAACGTTTGAATTCAAGGGAAATCCGGATTCAGTAGCCGTATCGCGTTATGTGACTTACATGAAGGCTGATACCCGTATGGCTACCATGGTATTTGTGGAAAAAGGAAACATTCAGGTGAACCTGAGCCCGATGGAAAGCCGTGTATCGGGTACACCGAACAATGATACTTACCAGAAGTTCATGGATGAATACCAGCGCATCGGCAAGGAAATGAACGACATGTATCAGAAGGCAAAAGGAGATACTTTGCTGACGGAAGCACAGCGTGATTCCATCATGGAGGTACTCGACAAGAAGGAAACGGAAGGCATGGACCGTATTTATCAGTTGGTGTCTGAAAACATTGGCAGCGCAGCCGGCGTACAGTTGCTGACCATGTTCGGTTCTTCTTTCGAAGTGGCAAAGGTGCAACCGTTGCTGGAAAAGATTCCGGTTGCTTTCCAGAACGACGAGAAAGTGAAATCGCTGAAGGAATATGTGGAAACGGTAGCCAAGACGGCTGTGGGACAGAAATACATCGACTTCACCCTGAATACGCCGGAAGGCAATCCGGTGAAACTGTCGGATTTCGTGGCTGCCAACAACTATACACTGATTGATTTCTGGGCCAGCTGGTGCGGACCTTGCCGCATGGAAATGCCGAACGTAGTGGCTGCCTACGCCAAATACAAGGCAAAAGGTTTCGGTATCGTAGGTGTGTCTTTGGACAACAACGCCGAAAGCTGGAAGAAGGCCATCAAGGACCTGAACATCACTTGGCCGCAGATGTCCGACCTGAAGGGTTGGCAGTGTGAAGCTGCCGGACTCTATGGCATCCGTGCCATCCCGGCTACATTGCTGGTTTCAAAGGACGGAACTATCGTGGCACGCGACCTGCGTGGGGAAGACCTGGAAGCCAAACTGGCAGAGCTGATGAAGTAATCGGCTTTTTCAAATAGGAACTTATTATAAAGATAACGCGGACCTTCTTGGTAGAGAGGCCCGCGTTTTTTGTCGGTATGTGCAGGAAGGTTTTATACTTCCATCATTTTCTTGAGCTTGCCGGAGAGCAGGAAAAGAATCACGGCTGCAGCCCCACTCATGAAGACAAAAAGCATGAAGAAGTCGAACAGGTTCTCGATGGGGTAGCCCATGAAACTCTTGCTCACTCCGTGCTCGGGATAGTAACCGCTCAGCAGTCCGGCAAACTTGTTGGCGGCCGAGGTACTGAGGTACCACACGCCCATCAGCAGGGAAGAGAAGCGGGCCGGTGAGAGCTTGTAGACCAGCGACAGACCGATAGGCGCCAGGCAAAGCTCGCCCATGGTATGAATCAGGTAGAGGCCGGTGAGCCATACCATGCTGACCTTCACGCCGGGTTCCACATCCTTCACGCCAAACGCGATGAACAGATAGCCCAAGGCCAGCAATCCCAGTCCGATGGCCTGCTTGCGCGGAGAACTCGGTTCGATGCCCCTCTTGCCCAGGAACGACCATACAGCGGCGAAAATCGGGGCCAGCGTGACAATCATGATGGGGTTGAACGACTGGAAATAGGCGGCCGGCATCTCCCAGTTGCCGATGTGGCGGTCGGTCTGTTCGTCGGCGAAGAAGGTGAGTGAAGCCCCTGCCTGCTCGTAGGCCGCCCAAAAGAAGATGACGAAGAAGGCGATGATGTATATCACCCCGATGCGCACCTTCTCATTCCGGCTCAGCGAGTGGTCAGTAATGATGATGACAGGCATCACGATGGCCGTGGCATAAATCAGCGAGCCAATCCAGTCGGCTCCGGCAAAGAGAGAACCACCCTCCGCACCCCAGTTGACCGAGAAAAGCAGGGTCAGCAGCAGCGTGCTGCCAATCATCAGGGCCGTACGTCCGGTACCTGTCTTTTTCGGTGCATTCTCGGCGGCAGGAGTGGCGGCGACAGTTTTCTGGGGTGCCGTACCCACCGGATTTCCGTCAGGGTCGCAGATGTATTTGTTCTTGAAGAGCTGGAACACCCCCGCACCCAGCACCATGCCGATGCAGGCTGAGAGGAATCCCCATTTGAAGTCTTCCGGATGCCCCGTGTTGCCCACCAGTCCGCACACCAGCGGGGCAATGGTTGAACCCACGTTCACACCCATATAAAAAATGGTGAAGGCCGAGTCCTTGCGGTTGTCGTCGGGTGCGTAGAGCCGTCCCACCATGGTCGAGATATTTGGCTTGAAGAAGCCGTTGCCCAGAATCAGCAGGCCCAGTCCGCAGAACATCAGGTACTTGGCCAGCGCCACCTCATGGAAATAGCAGGCACTGAGGAAGAGCAGGAACTGTCCGAGTGCCATGGTCAGCGCCCCCACCACGATAGACCGCCGGTTGCCCCAGTAGCGGTCGGCAATGTAGCCGCCGATGAGCGGGGTAAGATACACCAGTCCCGTGTAGCTGCCATATACTTGTGAAGCCGTTTCCTTGTCGAAAAGCAACGCCTGTACCATGTAGAGCATGAACAGTGCGCGCATGCCGTAGTAACTGAAGCGTTCCCACATCTCCGTTACGAAGAGAAGATAAAGTCCTTTTGGATGCCCTTTTGTTTGATTCATTCTTCTTTTGTTGATAAAATGTTAGTAAATCTTGATTTTTCGCGAAAATAGTAAATAGTTTTTTCATCTGCAAATGAAAAAAGCCGCCTCAGAAAGATGAGACGGCTTGCAGATAAACACAAAAGTTCTTTTTTTAATTTATTAATGAATTGAAACTTGATCGAGTTGCTGGTAAGTAGCTGTGATGCGTTCCATCAGGTCGTTGGTAGGAGCTACTGCCATCAGTTGCAGTATCAAGTCGTTCACATCCGCCTTGCTATCGAGTTTGAGGGCCTGTGCCAGGTCGTTGAATGCCTCTTCGTAGCGGGTTGTTTCCAGATAGAGTTGGGCACGCGACTTGTAATTTTCCACGTCCTGCGGGTTCAGGCGGATGGCTTCGTTCAAGTCTTCTTCGGCACGATCCCACATTTTCAGGTTTGTGAGCAGCACGCCTCTGGAGTAGTGAGCAAATGAGCGGTATTCTTTATCGGCTTCCGGAATCAGTTCCAGACTCGAATTCAGGGCCTGCAGTGCCAGTTTGGTGTCATTGCAGAAGTTGCAAATCAGTGCCATGTAGCAATGTGCATACCCGTTGTCCGGATGTTCGTTGATTTCTGCGTTCAAGTACGTATAGGCCGTTTCGGGGTCTCCCTCATTGAGCGCTTCTACACCTTTTATATAGTTCTCGCTTTCCGGGCGTTGAATGTTTTCTGCATGGAGTTGTGTGGCAGAAATAAGGCAGCAGACCAGCATGGCTGCAAGTGTTTTCATTGTGGCTTTCATAGAGTTTAGTTTTTAACGGGCACAAATCTATAAACTTTCCATGAAATCGCAAAGATTTTGCAGAAAATATTACAATCGGATGACGATTATCCGTAAAAACTTCCCTATATTTGCAGAGGATATAAATCAGAATATTTTGAAAGTTATTAAGATTAAATGCAGATTCTAATTAAGTAATATAGAAAACCTAACTTATTTATTAACCATGAAGTCACTTAATGAAATTATTTCACAATTTCCGGAGGTTGGAAAGGTTGAAGAAATTATTCCTTTGACAGCTGGATTGATTAACCAGACTTATAAGGTCAAGACTGCAGACCCGCAGGCATGCGACTACATCTTGCAGTGTATCAATCATCAGGTGTTCAAGGATGTGGAACTGCTTCAGCACAATATTGACTGTGTGACTCGCCATATCCGCGAGAAACTGGAGAAAGCGCATGAGACGGACATTGACCGCAAGGTGCTTCGTTTCGTGCCGGCTGTCGGGGGAAAGACGTATTATTTCGACGGGGAACATTATTGGCGTATGTGTGTGTTTATTCCTGATTCACAGAGCCTGGAAGCGGTGACTCCCGAATCGTCTTATCTGGTAGGCGTGAAGTTCGGTGAGTTTGAAGCCATGCTGGCCGACCTTCCGGAGAAGTTGGGAGAGACCATCCCCGATTTCCACAACATGGAGTTCCGCATGAAACAGTTGCGTGAGGCTGTGGCTCAGAATGCTGCAGGCCGTTTGGAAAAGGTACAGTCGCTGGTGGACGATATCGAAAAGGATGCCGACGAGATGTGCGCGGCTGAACGTCTGTATCGCGAAGGAAAGCTTCCGAAACGCATCTGCCACTGCGATACGAAGGTATCGAACATGTTGTTCGACAAAGACGGCCACGTGTTGTGTGTCATCGACCTCGATACTACCATGCCGAGCTTTGTGTTCTCCGATTTCGGCGATTTCCTGCGTTCGGCTGCCAATACGGCACCCGAAGACGAACCCGACTTGAACAAGATTCATTTCAACATGGACATCTTCCAGGCTTTTGCCAAGGGATACATCGAATCGGCCAAGAGTTTCCTCACTCCGCTGGAAATCGAGATGCTGCCCTATGCCGTGATGCTGTTCCCTTACATGCAGGCCGTACGTTTCCTGGCCGACTACCTCAACGGGGATACGTACTATCAGACGAAGTATGCCGAGCATAATTACGTGCGCACGCTGGCACAGTACAAGCTGTATCAGGAAGCCCGTAAGGCAGTTCCCGAAATGAAGGCTTATATCGCTTCGCTGCTGTAAGTGCCGATTCTAAAAGGAGATAAAGCATACAGAGGGGCCGTCTCAGATTGCGTGGAGACGGCCCCTCCGTTTTGTTTCCGACTGGATTGGAAAATGTCATTCTGATGCATTTCCTACTATAAATATTATTTTAAGTGGATGAAAATTGCCAAGATGTAATAAAAATAATATTTTTACAACTTGAAAGTTAAAGTAATATATTCGAAGAAGTACATAAAGTAATGCCTTGAAATAAAATGGAAAAGCGAAGGAAAAGAAGGAGCGCGGAAGACGTGGAGAAATCGATTTTGGAGGCAGCTACCGCTTTAATACAAAAAGATGGATTCAGCCACTTGACTACCACAGGAATCATGCAGAAGGCAGAAATAGAGCCTGTACAGTTTTACAGGAGATACAAGGACTTGGATGCGTTCATCGATGAATATGTCAAGACGTTTGATTACTGGTTCAGCGACGTGGTGAAAGTTCCTGCTTCGGGCGAGAATAACCAAACGTATTACGAAGACATTTTATGCAATCTTTTCGATTCTTTGTGGGACAACAAGATTATGCAGGAGCTGTTGAGATGGGAAATTGCTACGGATAATGAAACGAGCCGCCGTACCGCTCAGTTAAGAGAGTTCCACGCTCTTCCTTTGTGCAAGAAATTCGCAGATTTATTTTCTGATTCAGATACAGACATTGTGGCTGTGTCAGCATTGCTTGTGGGTGGAATCTATTATATGATACTTCATCACAGAGTGTCAGCGTTCAGTGGTATGGATCTCAGTCGGGAGCGGGACCGGGAAAGACTTCAGAAGGCCATAAAGCATCTTTCCAGTTTGTTGTTCCAAGATTGTGTGCAGCCTTCCGCTATAAAGATTGCAGTGGCCATGAAAAAGGATTCGGTTCCACTGGAAAAAATATCCGAATATACAGGCATCCCTTTACAAATACTTGAGAAAATTTGAAAAATCAGGGAGAGGGAGTATGCTTCATAGGAGTATCGAAGCTGTGAGAACCTCTGAATGTAGGGAAACTGTGTGAGATACAAAATCCTCTACGGTGAGTTTATTTGTGTATTTAATTGTATGTATATTTTCTTCCCAGAAAAATGAAAAGTACGGTTCTGATTATGTAACTTATTGATTCATAATCTGCTTTTCACTGTTCAAAGAGATTTAGTATTACGAAATGTTCTTTATGTTATATTTGTGCTATTAGTCTTGGGTAAATGTCTAAGTGTAAACTTCTCCAAAAGACACCAAAAATCTACAAAGCATCACTCTTACATCATGTAAATACAATATTGATTGTATATATTTGTGCCGTTCTCTTCTTTTCCGAAAGAAAGGAGGATATGAAAGCAACTTTTAAATTCTAAATTAGAGAGTGATGAAGAAAAAAGTAGTTTTGGCTTGCCTGCTGATGGCAAGCGTGTGCGGAGTGTACGCACAAAATGTGACATTGGCTCCCGAAGCAGGTATTTCTGCCGTACAGAGATACGGATGGGGCCAGGAGTGGAGACCTTCTGCGAAAATCGGGGTAGCTGCCGACTTCAATCTGACCCGCCATTTCGGCATTGAATCGGGCTTGTTTTACACCTTCAGAGGGTATTCCATTTCCAACGGGGGAACCTACAGCAATGAAAACTCCACCTGGATAGAGAACGTGTCGCAGACAAGGCATTTCCTGCAGATACCGGTGATGGCCCAGTTCAGATGGAACCTGAACAAAGACACCAAACTGTTTTTCGGCGTGGGACCCTACGTGGCCTTCTGCCTGAAAAACAAATTTGACAGCAATCCTTACTATCTAGAGGGAAGCCTCCCGGGAATGTATGAACAGTATTATGATGGTTTTGTGTATGGGAAGGATGCCTGGGGAAATGACAATCTCTACCTTTACGATGAGGCCCGCCGCTTCGACTGGGGTGTATCCTCCAATATAGGTGTCGAAACCCACCACTGGTATGCCAAGCTGCAATATGACCTCTCCTTGGGCAAAGAAGGCAAGAACGACGTGATTGGCGCCAACTATCACACGCTGACGCTTTCCGTGGGATATAAATTTGGCTTATAACTTGATTCCGACAGGTTTATTCTCATTGACAATAAATAGAGAAAGAGCTTCCTCAACGTGTTGGAAATGAGGAAGCTCTTTCTATTTCTTCAAACGCCTAAGCGTTTTGTTTCAAACGCCTAAGCGTTTTGCTTCAAACGTCTAAGCGTTTTGTTTCAAACGTCTAAGCGTTTTGTTTCGAATGCCTAAGCGTTTTCTCGAGGCAGTTTCAGTCGATGTTTCCCACCGTGAATTTCTCGGGATGTTTCCCTTTGAAATCCTTGAAATACGACTTGATTTCCTTCATGTCCTTTTCAATGTCGCCCATCGGCATGAGGTATTTTCCCGCCTTGATACATTTCTTCTCATAGTCTATACCAATCAGTACGATGGGAATCTGAGCCCCCAGGGCAATGTAATAGAAGCCCTTCTTCCATTCCGGGTTGGCCGAGCGTGTACCTTCCGGAGTGATGGCCAGGTGAAACGTATCGCTTTTTTTGATCCGTTCTACCAGTTGGTCCACCATGGACGTACGCTTGTCGCGGTGCACAGGAATTCCTCCCATCTTCCGGAACAGGATGCCCAGCGGGAAGAAGAACCATTCCTTCTTCATCAGGAAACCCGACTGGCGGCCTACGGCCGTGATGAACAGTTTCCCGATAATCAGGTCCCAGTTGGTGGTATGCGGGGCTGCGCAGATGATGCACTTCTTGAAGTCGGGCACATCCACTTCCGCTTTCCAGCCCAGCAGTTTGTGGTAGATAAACCGGCAGATGGCTTGTTTCATGTGTGCTTATTTGGCCAGTTCTTCCAGTTTCTTGAACACGTTGTCCACTTCGGCATTGAAGTCGGTTCTCAGTTTCTTGTAGAACAGTTTCACGCTGCCCGGTTCGGTGTGACTGATGCGGCTGATGATGTCGTTGCGCAGGTTGACAATCTGGAAAAACAGCTGGCTATAAGCATCTCGTTTTTCAGCGCTTGCCTGAGCCGATTCCATGAAACAGAGACCTATTGCCAATTCTGTAATATAGTTGACTGTTTTTTTCAATGATTTTCTGCTAGCCATAATTCTTAAATTTTTTTGGTTAATAAAATAGATTATGGTGTAAAGATACGATTTCTTTTGGAATATCCATAAAGTGTGGTCTAAACTTTTCCTTGTGGCCTTTCTGTGGAGACAGGAAAAAACACATTCCGTAATACCGAAATGTCGGACCTGCAAAGGAAGTCAGGCATTTCGGATATTTACGGAATGTTTCGCGTGTGTTAGAATGGATGTAATTACCCTTAACGGGTCAAACATAAATTAGCGGGCGATTCTGCTCAATTCGCCTTTTATCAGAGAATGTGCGGGTTTGATAGCGCTTCTGCTTGCTTCAATTCCTTCGTTGATTGTAAATTCCATAACCTTGGTAGCTCCGGTCAGTTGGTCGCCGATGGAATTGCTGGGTGTATTGACCGGGAAGATACCGGAAGCCGGATTGCTTCCTGAAGTCGGGGTGACTGACACACCTTTGTAGGTAGCCCGGACGGTGTAGGAGGTTGCAGTGGAAGGATCACAGTTGGCATACATGTTGACCCATACCTGATAAGTTCCTTTCTGCATGCACTCTTCGTTGAAGAAAATGTTTTCACTGTTCAATCCGTCAATGTTACAGCCCGCGTTGGAGTCGATGTCCAGACCAATCTCTCCCCATTCAATATCGGGCACGTTCTCATAGTCTCCGCTGCTTAACCATTCGTTGTAGTCTGTGTAGACTAAGGAATAGTATGGGAAGGTTTGTCCATAGTAAATCACGTTGCCGTTGGGTTCCACTACGTACAAATCCACATCTTTTTCATTGCTGAAGTGAAGATTGACCTGCAGGTCGCCTGTTCCGGCTTCCACAAACTCGGTTTCGCTTGTGAACATGGATGAGATGTCACCTTCCGTGTTGATCGTGGTAAATACCAGTGTAAAGCTGCTGCTCAGATTCTGGCTGAGCAGGATAATGACGGTGTAGGTGTAAATATGGATGTCGGCACGTGTCTGGGCCTGGGCAACTACCGGATTCTCCAGCTTTACCTTCAGGTATCCTTCCTGTCCTTGTACGCCGACATTGACATAGGATAGTTCCTCGTACGAGTTTAATGTCAAGTAGGCCGTTCCTCCGGGAAGAGCCGATCTGTCGAAATAGGCCGACTGAATCATTTCACTGTTGTCTCCTACAGGAAGGCTGCCTCCGGCATACTCGCTGTTGGTTACTTCAATAAATTCATTCTGCAAGACACTTTTCGTGACTTCGTCATCGCTGCTGCAGGCATACATGGCAGCAGCACAGAATAAAATGCAGGCTACTTTAAAAAGTTTTTTCATAGTGCTCTTTTTTTATGCGCTTATTCCCCTTTGGCGCGGTGGAAAAACTGGCGGTCGCAGGGAAAATGTTCCTCCATCAAGAAAGAATACGTCCGCTGTTTACCTTCTGTTCTTTACTGATTCCGATTAACTGTTCCAAAAATAATCATTCTTGTTTTCAAAAACAAACATGTTGTATCTGTTCTCTTTCCGATTGATGCTTTTTGATTACTGTTTATTCAAAATTGATAACTATGTGGTCGAATTTTGATGAGATGAGTGACAGAATATGCGGACATGGAAAAGAGATACAGGATGTGTGGTCGGTTGCTTGTTTTTTCGCCTGAATGTTATACCTTTGTGGGGTAAAGGGTAGAGTAAATATGAAGCGAAAACTTGTGTGGGCAGGAGCAGGCTTGCTGCTGTTGCTCTTTCTGCTGGCGGGAGGATTATGGATTTTCCGCAACCGCATCTTGAACCGGGTGGCGAAAGAGAAAATCGCCCGGGTGGAACAACGTTACGGACTGGAGGTACATTACGATTACCTGAAATTTGAGGGAAACGGACAACTTTCTTTGGGGGGATTGTCGGTTGTTCCGGAAGATCGAGATACGTTGCTGACCCTTCGTTCGGCGGCGTTCGACCTGGGCTTCTGGCAACTGCTGAAGGGCAATGTAGAGGTGCGCGACGTGTACATGGACGGCCTCACGGTCAGTTTCGTGAAGGAGAGCCAGACGGCTAATTACGATTTCCTGTTCCGTAGCCGGACGGGAGGGGAGGAGGCCGCGCAGGACCGTTCGCATGCGGGATACGACAAGCGGGTGCAACTGGTGCTCGACGGGGTGTTCCGTCTGCTGCCTTCCGACGGACGCCTTACCCATCTCCGGATTCGGGAGCGGAAGGACAGCGATTCGGTCAGCCTGTTCGTGCCGGAATTCAATATTGACCATCATCGTTTCAAGAGCCGGCTCACCTTCGTGGAAGGCACACGCACGCAGCACTGGCAGACCGAGGGCGAAATCAATGCCGACGAGCGACGGGTGTCGGTAGGCATTCAGGCTCCGGAATTGATGGTTCCTTACATCCGCCGCAGACTGGGAGCGGAGGTGTCTTTCAATCGTCTCTACCTGAGCCTCACCCAGCAGAGGGAGAACGGAAAACTGGTCTTGTCCGGGAAAACGGAAGTGGACGGACTGGCCGTGTTCCACCGTCGGTTGTCGCCGGAGCGCATCAACCTGGACGAAGGGGAACTGGATTTCCACCTGAATGTGGAGCCGCATGCCCTGGAACTGGACAGCGCGAGTACGGTGCGTTTCAACCGTCTGCAGTTTCATCCTTACCTGCGCCTGGAGCCGCCCGGCCATCTGATAGCATCCATCCACAAACCTTCTTTCCCGGCTGAAGAGCTGTTCGGCTCCTTGCCCCATGGCTTGTTCGAGAACCTGGAGGGCATTCGGGTGGCAGGCAACCTGTCCTACGATTTCGGACTGGATGCCGACTTGGCTTGTCCCGACAGCCTGCAGTTCCATTCCGACCTGCGTCCGGAGCATTTCCGGATTCTGGGCTATGGAGCGACCAATCTCAGCAAGATGTCGGAGGAGTTTGAATATACCGCCTACGAAGATGAAGTGCCGGTACGCACGTTTCCGGTAGGACCGTCGTGGAACCACTTCCTTCCGCTCGACAGTGTGCCCCAGCTGATGCGCATGGCCGTGCTGCAAAGTGAGGACGGCGGTTTCTTCTATCATCAGGGCTTCCTGCCCGACGCCATCCGTCAGGCCATGGCCTACGACCTGAAAGCCCGCCGTTTTGCCCGCGGGGGAAGCACGATTTCCATGCAGCTGGTCAAGAATGTATTTCTGAACCGCCGGAAAAACATCGCGCGGAAACTGGAAGAAGCCTTGATTGTATGGCTGATTGAGCAAAACCGGCTGACTTCGAAAGAACGGATGTTCGAGGTGTATCTCAACATCGCGGAATGGGGACCGAGAATCTACGGCCTGCTGGAAGCCTCGGAATTTTATTTCGGGAAGCGTCCGTCGCAACTGACGCTGGAGGAATGCATCTACCTGGCTTCCATCATCCCGAAGCCGAAGCATTTCCGCAGCTCGTTTGATGACAACGGGCGGTTGAAAGAGAACCAGGAAGGACACTTCCGTCTGGTGGCCCGCAGAATGGCCGCCAAGGGTGTCATTTCGGAAGAAGCCGCCGAGGGAATCGACCTGTCACGAGTGGTGCTGACCGGAGAAGCCGGAAAATGTTTCCCTGACAGTCTCAGCCTTTCCGCTCCGCAGCCCGCTTTCTGACGAGGGACTCCTCCTTCCGTGTTATTCTCCGATGAGGGTGGCCACGATGCGCCGCCCTCCGCCGTGGTTACGGAACTCACAGAGGTAGATTCCCTGCCATGTGCCCAGGTTCAGTCGTCCGTCGGTCACCGGGATAGACAGGCTGGCTCCCACCAGGGTCGATTTGGCATGGGCGGGCATGTCGTCCCAGCCTTCCAGCGTATGGTCGTACCAGGATTCCCGTTCACGCACCAGGTTATTGAAAATTTTTTCCATGTCGCTCCGTACGTCCGGGTCGCAGTTCTCGTTGATAGACAGTCCGGCACTGGTATGCTGGATGAATAGGTTGAGCAGTCCTGTCTTAGGCAGTGCCGGCAGGTGGCTCAGCACCTCGTCCGTCACCAGATGAAAGCCGCGGGTGCGCGGCCGGAGGGTAAAGGTGGTTTGTTGTATCATCATTATAGCAGGTTGATTAGTTTATTCTCATATACATTTCCAGTCACCGATAGTGCCGGTTTCGGAAGAGAAGCTGGCACCTATCCTGTAAAGCGTGCGTGAGTCGGAGGCATATTCCCTTGCATAGCCTTTTTCCTCTATCTGCTGAAGAGCCTCTTCGGCCGTACCGTCCAGCTTGAACTCGAAAATATAGACATATTGCGGTGTCTCCACGATGCAGTCCACCCGTCCCTGACTCTGTGCCTTTTCCACATAGACCGTGTAGACACTGACCATCCGCATAATCAGATAGAAAGTATATTGAAAATAACGCTCGCGTTCGGTCTCATCTTCCTTGCGTCGCATGGTGTAGGGGATGCTGGCCAGGAAAGACGTGAAGAGGGTGCGCAGGGTGTCCGTGTCGCCTTTCCGCAGGGTTACTACCACATTGCGTATCCATCCTCCTGTTTCCGTGGCCGGCTTGAGGTAGGAGGCGGCCAGCATGGTCAGGAAGCCGTTCTTCACCTCGTTGTTGGGGAAGTCGAGCAGGAAGGTATTGAAATCCCGGTCGTAGTCCTTGATGGTGAGGTATCCGCTTTGGAAAATCATGGGCAGGGGCTGTTCCACATCCGCCTTGTAGTCGATGAACTCTTCCGGGCGATAGTATTTTCCGGTGAGTTCGTTGAGGTTCTCGTTGAAATGGGTGAGGAGCCGGATGAGGTAAGTGGGAGTGCCGGAGCGGAACCAGTAATCATCTACACTTTGGCTGTCCAATGCGTTGAGCAGGCTGAATGGATTATATACGTCCGTCATCTGTTTGCTGAAATGATACCCGTCGTATTGCAGTTTGAGCCGCTGTTTCATTTCTTCCGGCGTAAAACCATATTCGTC
>NZ_JAOQJI010000044.1:30095-33862 GCF_025567125.1 Phocaeicola fibrisolvens
ATCAATCAGTACCACGGCCCGTCGTCCGGTCTGCTCGTGCGCCGCGCGGAGCACCTTGATAAACCGTCCTCCCACGTCCAGCCGGTCGGCTTCGGAAGTCAGTCCGTAGCGGGTTTCCCAACCGGACACGTAATCCTCCAGCCGTTCTTCCAGCACACCCGCCTGGGTGAAGTTGGATCCGTTGAAGTCCACATGAAACACGGGATATATATTCCAGTCCTTTTCCAACTGGTCTATCTTCAGTCCCTTGAACAGTTCCTTGTGCCCCAGGAAATAGTGCTCCAAGGTGGACACCAGCAGACTTTTTCCGAAGCGTCGCGGGCGGCTCAGGAAATAGATGCTTCCTTCCTGGGCCAGTTGGTAAATCAGGTCTGTTTTGTCAACATAGACATATCCGTCTTCGATGATACGGTCAAAGCTCTGTATTCCGATAGGGTACTTCATGGGGCGAATGAATAATTAAGAATGAATAATGAATACTTTTTTCAAAGATAGTGCAAACCGAGTGAAGCAGCAAGCGGAAAAGGAAGTTTTCCAGCTTGTGCTTCCGAGGTGCAGCCTATTTTCTGAAAAGATAGTGCAAACCGAGTGAAGCAGCAAGCGGAAAACGAAGTTTTTAAATCGCATAAAGGACAACTTCTTGCGAGGCTGTCCTTTATCCGAATGAAGTATTTAAGAGAGGGTGTAGTTTACATACGGTTTCTTTGTCTGCCGGACTCCTCCCAACTGCGATACAAGAGCCAGTGAATATACCATTTGATAATGCTCCTTTACCGGGAGTTTGTGGGCAATGCGCATGTCTTCAATCATTGTTTTACACTCCAGAAAACGGCTTTGCTTGTATAGCACTTCCAGTTTCTTGCGCTGTAGTATCAGCATGTTGGTAGTGTCTTTTCGGGAGATGGCCAAAGCGATGCCTTTGTCGAATACAGCAATGGCCTCATCGTTTGCTTCCTTCCATCTCAGGTACATGCCTTCGAGCAGATAAGTGTCTAGTAGTCGTGCTGTATCTGTTGTCTGTTTCCGATAGTAGGTGACAGCCTGACAGAGCAGAGAGTCTTCCAACAGCGACATTTCCAGTTGGTAGTGTGCCATGGCTTTATTCCAGACCAGCTTCATTCGTTCCGTTTCAGAGAGGGACGTTTCATCCTTGAGAGCGAATAGAAGTTGCAGGACAGAATCTGGTTGGTTATGATGCAACAAGGAGTCTGTTTGCTGTAACAGGGCACTTGCATGGGGGTGTCTTGTGCAGGTAGCAAACAGCAGGAAGATGCCTGCTATATATAGAATGGGACTTATTTTGTGTTTCATGTGTCTGTTGATAAGGTAACTACCGGTAGATTCTAGGTTGCATAATAGCAGGAGTGCTTTTCTAATTGTGTGCATACGATAACTTGTTTTCTTTTATTTACAAAGTTTGTTTGTCTACTATTTTTGAAGTAGTTTCTGGACTGCAAATATAACAAGAAGATTCTCGCGTATGCGAAAAGTGGTCTCTACAGGTCTATTCCTGAAAATATTCGTATATTGTTGATTTATTGGTATCTAAAGATGAATACCCAATGTCATGTCTCTACAAATTATATTTTTATGTTTCTTAGCCGATAAGTTCGTTTCATTTATATACATTTCCAGTCGCCGATCGTGCCGGTTTCGGAAGAGAAGCTGGCACCTATCCTGTAAAGCGTGCGTGAGTCGGAGGCATATTCCCTTGCATAGCCTTTTTCCTCTATCTGCTGAAGAGCCTCTTCGGCCGTACCGTCCAGCTTGAACTCGAAAATATAGACATATTGCGGCGTCTCCACGATGCAGTCCACCCGTCCCTGACTCTGTGCCTTCTCCACATAGACCGTATAGACACTGACCATCCGCATAATCAGGTAGAAGGTGTACTGGAAATAGCGCTCGCGTTCGGTCTCGTCCTCCTTGCGTCGCATGGTGTAGGGGATGCTGGCCAGAAAAGACGTGAAGAGGGTGCGCAGGGTGTCCGTGTCGCCCGCTTCCAAGGTTTCCACCACCTCGTCCACCCATCCTTCCACGCGCTGTTTGGGCTTGAGGTAGGAGGCGGCCAACATGGTCAGGAAGCCGTTCTTCACCTCGTTGTTGGGGAAGTCGAGCAGGAACTTGTTCATGCGCATGTTGTATCCCTTGATGGTGAGGTATCCGCTCTGGAAAATCATGGGCAGGGGTTGTTCCACATCCGCCTTGTAGTCGATGAACTCTTCCGGGCGGTAGTATTTTCCGGTGAGCTCGTTGAGGTTTTCGTTGAAATGGGTGAGGAGCCGGATGAGGTAGGTGGGCGTGCCGGAGCGGAACCAGTAATCGTATATCCGCAGACTGTCCAGTGCGTTGAGCAGGCTGAAGGGGTTGTACACGTCCGTCAGCCGTTCACTGAAATGGTAGCCGTCGTATTGCAGTTTGAGCCGCTGCCTCATTTCCTCGGGCGTACATTGGTAGTCGTGTGCCATTTCCGCGATGGGTTCCGGGAAGTAACGGTCTATCTCTTCCTGTGTGATGCCGCAGAGCGCTTCGTAGCGTCGGTCCATGCTGATGTCCTTGGGCTGGTTGAACCCGCTGAACACGCTCACCTGTGAGAACTTGGTCACTCCTGTCAGCAGGACAAACTGCAGGTGTGCATCGGCTCCCTTAAACACAGAGTAGAAGGCTTTCAGCACGTTGCGGTGTCGGTCCTCCAGACCGGTGTCCACATCGAGTACATCCAAAATCGGTTTGTCGTATTCATCAATCAGTACCACGGCCCGTCGTCCGGTCTGCTCGTGCGCTGCGCGGAGGACCTTGATAAACCGTCCTCCCACGTCCAGCCGGTCGGCTTCGGAAGTCAGTCCGTAACGGGTTTCCCAATCGGACACGTAATCCTCCAGCCGTTCTTCCAGCACACCTGCCTGGGTGAAGTTGGAGCCGTTGAAGTCCACATGAAATACGGGATATACATTCCAGTCCTTTTCCAACTGGTCTATCTTCAATCCCTTGAACAGTTCCTTGTGCCCCAGAAAATAGTGCTCCAAGGTGGACACCAGCAGACTTTTCCCGAAGCGTCGCGGGCGGCTCAGGAAATAGATGCTTCCTTCCTGGGCCAGTTGGTAAATCAGGTCTGTTTTGTCAACATAGACATATCCGTCTTCGATGATGCGGTCAAAGCTCTGTATTCCGATAGGGTACTTCATGGGGCGAATGAATAATTAAGAATGATAATGAATACTTTTTTCAAAGATAGTGCAAACCGAGTGAAGCGGCAAGCGGAAAACGAAGTTTTCCAGCTTGTGCTTCTGAGGTGCAGCCTATATTCTGGAAAGATAGTGCAAACCGAGTGAAGCGGCAAATAAGTTTTATATACATTTCCAGTCGCCAATCGTTCCTGTTTCGGAAGAGAAGCTGGCCCCTATCCTGTAAAGCGTACGGGAGTCGGAGGCATATTCCCTTGCATAGCCTTTTTCCTCTATCTGCTGAAGAGCCTCTTCGGCCGTACCGTCCAGCTTGAACTCGAAGATATAGACATATTGCGGTGTCTCCACGATGCAGTCCACCCGTCCCTGACTCTGTGCCTTCTCCACATAAACCGTGTAGACACTGACCATCCGCATGATCAGGTAGAAGGTGTACTGGAAATACCGCTCGCGTTCGGTCTCGTCCTCCTTGCGTCGCATGGTGTAGGGGATGCTGGCCAGGAAAGACGTGAAGAGGGTGCGCAGGGTGTCCGTGTCGCCCGCTTCCAAGGTTTCCACCACCTCGTCCACCCATCCTTCCAC
>NZ_JAOQJI010000045.1:0-33376 GCF_025567125.1 Phocaeicola fibrisolvens
TTTAAATCTTATAATTCAGCACTATAAATTTAATACTTTTATCGCTATGTTTCTAATTATCACTGAAATATATTTATTACTATTTCGAACTCACGTTATTTAGGATTTCTAATTACTGAACGTTGTTTGCCTTTTTCATCGTAAAAGTTTTTTATCTCATATCCATCATTTTCCCAATTAATAATATAGTCCTGATTACCATACCACTTTCTAAATCCTCCGCCTTTGTTACATGGGAACCATTTTAGCCCGGATCGAGCCGCTGACGCGGCATTTTCGAAGCCGAAGCCGCATAGGCTTCGGCTGACCTCAAACCAAAGGCGGAGAAATCTCGCATTGTCAGCAGTTGCTAGCCCCTGTGTTGGGCTGCAAACTGCTGACAATGCGAGATTTGATGTAAATATTCTTAAAATATTGGGTGAAGCCCAATATCCAATAGGGCATCCCGGAATTTTCTCGAAGTTAGATTGAAATACATTTTGGTAATATACCTTAGAGGTATGTTCCCTTAATGCTCGCAGGAACATATCTTTCTTATCAGTACAATTCTTGCCATCAACCAGCCGGAAATAAACGCCACCTTCATCAGATTTATGCTTGGCAATTACGAATGCCGTATTCTGAACTACTTCACCACTCAATTCATCAAATGTTCGAGGTCCCAAGTGAAGCATATTTTCAATATGATAATTATTAAGCAAAGTATTACGAAGTTTTTCGAACGAAGAGAGGAACATCCAGCTTTGCATATTAATCATGCCATATTTTCCATTAGCTACAAGTCGGTCTATAGACAACATCATAAATGTGGAGAATAAATCGGCTTTCCCCTCTTCGTAGTTTTTCTTTACATACTTGCTCAGCACCTCATTCATACTACCTGCACCCATATAAGGCGGATTCATCACCAATGCATGATACTTTTCCGTCAAGGCCAGAATCAGTTCAAATGCAGAAAGTTGGGTACGAATAGCCTCCGGTATAAAGTCCTGATTGTGCCAATATTCTACCGTCTGTTTCACCAGCAGCCGGGTACTATCGCTAAGCTCAAATTTCATGATAGAGCCTAACGAATCCGCGTGCTGCATCAAGTCGAAGCAAGCGATGAGTTCATTGACGTGAGTCTGATCTTCCTGTCCCAAAAAGAAATGAGGAAGGAATTCTCTGACCAGCCCATTCTTTTCTTCATTCCAAGGCTTCGGCATGGCCAATACATGAGGCAAGCAATGAGCGTCGGCAAATGAAACATCCTTCTGGCAAGCTTTCAGCAAGAGGGCAAAAGTGGTTAATTGCTTGGCACGATTGTCAATGTCTATTCCGGTCAAGTTATGCTTAAAGATATTCTCTATGGCTTCTCCACGGCCATAGCCTTCGGCAATATAAAGATCGTAGAGCAAATCAAAACACTCATTCAGAATATGGCCTGAACCACAGGCTAAATCGGCTACTTTCAAGTCAGTCAGTTCCTCGTATCTTAAAATGTTTTCTGCCGGGGTATTTTCAGAAGGTTCTACCAGGTATTGCCATTTCTTCTGTAACGCCGTTTCGTATGGATTGTTGTCGAGGTAGATACGGCCCACCGTATTCTGCACCATATACTTCACAATCCAGTTAGGGGTAAATATTTGCGTAGCGGCAGGAATCTCGTCTGCCTCGAACTTGCCTTTCTTGGCAAATACTTCATCCTTACGTTCTGAGATATAGAACTGGTAAAGCCAGCCTATCAGTTCCGGTGATTGAAAATCCTCATCAGTAATGAATTCCGTATGATTGAGCATGTCCACAAAGCCACCTTCTGTCAGAATATTGTTCGGCAGAAGCAGCTCGGTATAGTCGGCCATAGAGCCGAAACACTGGTTGATGATGGGATTGTCATGACACCACGCGGTTATGAGCAGGGCAAACTGTTCGGTTACCTTCGTGTCATCGTCAAGTAACTCTATGACGCGCTGACGAAGATCTTCTTTCATCGGAGGAAGGTGGCCTTGGCGGGCTTGGTCCACAATAACCGGTGTACGTGCGGCATCGGCATACTGGAGTACAGGAGAACAGAGATTGTTCTTCTGCAAGATGCGAATGGCACACAGCCGGTTGAACCAGGTATAGGCAGCTTCTTCGTACACTTCATTGATACCTTTCTGCTGTACACGATTGAAGAGGGACATCCACTGATGGTAGAATCCTTCTGTATATAATTTTCCGTTCCAAAGTGTACCTCCCTGCATAAGTTGCGGTCGGTGTTCTTCGGCCACATTCCCTTTCCGGTCGAAACCAAGGGTCATAATCTTGGCAGCGATGCCGGTTTTCAATATGTTGCGTGCTTCGGTGGCGAAGCGTTTAATCTTATTGGTGTCCATATATCTTTCGTTATCTTTTTGAGCTAATTATCCCAAATAGCTTTCAAGTCATTCTGTAACATTTCAATTTCATCATATCCTGTGGTATGCAATCCTTTATCAAGAATGTCTGTCCTGAAAGCAATGCCCGTTCCTTTGCACAGCAGGGTCCCGATGTGCAGTATCAGCTTATACAGTTGGTGACCTTGAATGTGCAAGTAGGCATTTTCCGGAATTAAAATTCCATTTGGATTGGCCGGTTCTTCTGTCAGTCCACCTGTTGCGGCTTCAAACAGGGACTGAACGGTTTTCAGATATGCTTTGCCGTTATCTGCTAAATCAGCACGTTTAGGTTGCAGAGGAATACAGGCATTGAATTTCGATACATTCCACAACTGATTGAGACGGCTGTCTGCCCCGTACCGAATCAGATACAACAACGGCTTATAAACGATTCTCGAAAACGACGTAAGAAAAGCCTGCATGTCAAAATCAGTTTCAGGTTGTATCAGCTTCATGCGTTCATTGAGATGAGAGGCTTCGCATAAGTGATTCTCCCACGAATAGGCATAGGTCTGAGCAATGAAATTCTTTGCTGAAAATTCAGTCTCACCTCTTAACAAACGCAAATCACTGTCTATGCAGATAAAGAAACGCGCAGTAAGGTAAGGTCTGAATTTCAGACATTGCTCACATCCGCGGGTGTCTTTACCGTCATCACTTTTGCTGAAATACAGGTAGCGGTAACGTCCCGGCTTAATGGTTTGAAGTTGATAGTCCCAAAATGTCTCATCTTCCTCGTCTTCCAGATGTATCACGGCTTGATAACGTCCTGTCAGGGCAAGATTCCGATAAAACTTGGCTTGTTTCTCTATCCAATTGATTCCTTCCATACGCCGTGTTACTTTGTGATTTGTTCCATATACCAGACTTTATCTCCCCATCCATCTCCGAACAGGGCAGGGGAATGAGTCGTAATGAAAAACTGAGCGTTGGGATTGAAACGAACCAACAGGTTGATGAGTTCAAACTGCCAGTCTATATCCAGTGAGTTTTCCGGCTCGTCTATCAGAACGATAGATTCACGTTTGCCCAATAAAAATACACGGAGCAGAATCAGCAGTACCTGCATCTCTCCGGAAGAAAGCGCTCCCACGGGTAGCGTACCGTTATCAGTAATCACAGAAAATTTGCTTCCCTCTATCTCTATCCGTTTGCGGGTTAAAGCGAACAAGCCGTTGACTGTTTTCTGAAAATCAGCAATCTGTGCTTTTAATTCTTCCTGTTTCTCAGCAGAACTGTCTATCATGGACATACGAAGATTCATCAGTGAAGGACCGGTTTTCATGTCATAGATGAAATACTCCAAATCTTGCGCTAATGCCGTAGCTGTTTTCCGCTTATCTCGCATGGCAATATTATCAATGGAAGGCAGATAAACAATGTATTCACTTTGTCCATGGTTATCCGCCACCAGTGACTCGTAGAGGTTTTTCAGAAACGTGGTTTTCCCACTTCCATTTACCCCCATTATAATGTTGACATCGGGATGGGCCGGGAACTGGACCTTCTGTTTATTCCAAAGGTCGATATTTACTTCCGATATTCTTGACAGTGACATATATTCTAAGGTTTTAGGATTGCTGTTATTTGATAATCATTACTCCATCGTGGTCGACAAGCAGACGCTCCAATTGCTGACGCAGTCCGTCCAGATAGCGTTCGATGTCTTCTGCATTCGTAATAGGCAGTTGGGTCTTGGTCTGCAGTGAGGCCTGACGGATTCTCTTTTCCTGTTCCGGTAATGTTGGAGGAGTATACGACATGATTCTCTCTACCTGTTCCTGATAGAAGGCATCGGTATTGACATTGTTCTGCAACACCAGAATATTGGTCGGAGAGGTCTTAAGTTGAATCGTCGCTTCACGGTCGGACAATACACTCACAGGCACATGTTGCTGCTCTGCCACCTGCTTGAGATAGTCGAATATATCATTGTAGGCCGCTTTGATTTTCTCACGCAAACGGTTTCGTACATCATCCAAGATTTCTGAAAGCTGGTTCATCAGCTTGATGTAGTTACGGAATGTCTTTCCGATAGGCCATGGGTCCTCCTTCACTTTACAGAATTCACCGACAGCTCCCTGCTGCTCCATAGGTACAAACGGGAAGTTGTAGATATTGTCATCTGCAAACTGAATGAGCTGTTTGTAGGTAGAAAGCTGGTCGTGCGTGAATTGCACCACTTCCTTGCATTTGTCGGTAAGAGTCTTGGCTTCATCCTTTGACGCGATGAGAAGGTTGAAGAATTTCAACGGATCACGCTCATCAAGCCATGATTCAAAGAGTTCAACAGCCTGGCGGATTGGCCCGGAAAAAGGATAGGTGATTATCTGTTGTTCGATATCCTTATAACCTTTGACTAATCTGGCAAGACTGCGCTCACTTTCCATGTCACGGCAAGCACGGAACAGTTGGGTGCTGTCGGTAGTGGATGGAGCGGAAGATATGCCAAATATATCTTTCCAGGCTGCAATGAAATTCTGAATGACCTGTGGCGAAATAACTTGTGCCTGACGGAGTGTAAACTTGTTGCTTTCGTTCACAATGCGGTTGGCTACAGTCGTTATTTCTACGTTCGGATTGTTCGCATAAGAATAGTCGCGGTTGTGACGACGTACCAGTTCATTGATGACATAGAGGGTACAGATATTGTCCCATCCGTATGGCGCTTTTGAGAACTTGGCAAGCACATCCGATACGTTCACCTCTGCAAACTGCTTGTTCAGGTAGATTTCCACTTCGTGTTCTGCATCAGTAAGAGCAGCGTTCATGCCTTCATATTCCCCTGCTTCAATATTGCGCAGAATGGCCTTCTTCAACTGTTCCGTAGTACGGGGAATGTTTGGAGAATCCACCAGGTTTGCTTTCGTGTAAATTCCTGCCAGATGTTTCTCGATGGCTGCACGGTAACGGTCGTTTCCTTTCTTTTGTCCCAGTTCCGTTTCGTCAATCACACTCAGTCCCGAAACAATGGGGCAAGTGTCAAGAATCTTCTCAAATTCTTTTTTGATAAGTCCTTCGTAGAGTTCCTCAGCCCGTTTGGCAAATTCTTTGCGGGTGTTGGCATTGTCCTCGTTGGGAACAGGGGTAGCCATGTAGCGTTCCGCCTGACAGTACCAGTAGAAGGCGTTGTATAAACGTCTGTTCTCACGATACTGCGGGCCTACATAATAGACCATCCGGTTGGCATTACTATTTTGCAAGGCAAGTTGCTCGGCGGTATCATAGTCCGGGTCCATCACAAATTCCACCATCACATCCGGATTGTTGCTCAGGAAAGTACGTTGTTTGATGGTCAGCCCTACCGAAAAGCTGCGGGTTTTGTATTGCTCCTTATTACGGAGGGCTGTGATATATTTATTGAAAATATCCTTCAGCTGCTCGGCCTGTGTATTGTTGTCCACCACCTGGCTTTGAATGAGTTGTGCCACCTTCATCTCTTCCTCGCTGTAGAAAGTGAACGTGTCTGGTGCGCCCTGCTTGCCTTGCTCGCGGCGGATGATGTTGTTATCGCAAAGAAACTCCACAATTTTCTCCACCTCATTCTTGATGGTTAGACGGGGCGTTTCCATATTGTTTACCAGAAGTGAAGTCACATTATCCACGGTAGCCGGGAAAAGTAACTGGTCGGTCTGCGAAATATTGCAAATCATGAAGAGTACGTTGGCCACACGAACAGCCAGACGGGTCTTTTCGGGCTTGTCTGTCTGGTAAGTGCGTGCCATGCGGAGGGCATTGTCCACGGCCTTCTGTCCACGAGCCTGCAAGCCTTCCTCGAACATGTTGTTATAGAGTTCATCAAAAGAAATGAACTTACCCAACTCAGCCTCGGCATTGGCTTTGGCTGTAGAGTGAATCACCTTGATGATGCTTCGCTCATTTCCCTTTACTTCTTTGGCTACATAGCCTAAATTCAGGAAAGAGTTGAATACCTGCATAATCAATTTGAACTGATAAGGCACAAAAGGGTAGTAGTCTACAAAATCTTCCTGAGAATCATAACTGCTGTATGAATTAGGAAGTTTGAACTGAAGGTCAAAACCGGCTCTATATTTATTGTATAAGTCAGCCAGCACAGGCTTTACTTCTTCCTTCTTGTCGAGGATACGCTTCTGCGTAATTACTTCCGGTTGTGTTCCCTTGAGCGACACTTTTACTTCGAAACGCCCCTTGATTTTACCTTCTTTGTCTTTCTCTTCGGCTATATGGCAATCGTCCATAATCTCCGAAAGGTCTTGCTGTGCGGTACAAGCTACCCAGACTTTGTTGTCACATGCTTCGGACAGTTTTGTGATGATTTCCTGAAGGTTGAGATAACGGTCGCGTTCCTTGTTGATGAACTGTGAAACTTCATCGGCAAGGAAAATCAAGCGGTAGTCATCGCCTTTGTCTTTCAAATAAGTCGCCAGTTCCAAACCAAAACGGTCGATGCTCATGTTCGTGTCACGCTTGATGATACGTTCGCGGATACTATCGACAGAGAGTGTAGGGGCCAGTTCTTTGGCGATGCCAAGCACCCAATCGAGTTCATTATCAATCAAATCGGCTGCCATACCCGGATCATTCCAATCGCCACCTTCTTCGGCAATGCGTTGCTTGAAAGCCTCAAACACACCTTTTTCTTCCAAGGGCTTTTCCAGATTCTGGGCTAGCGTAATGTTGAACTTATTAAAGCCACGTTTGCCATTGAACTCGTTCCAGAAGACATGAAGGAAAGCCTTCTTTTTGTCGGTGGAGTTGTCGTAACTGGTTTCCAGATTGAAAATGCAAGTATCGATGGTGGCACGCTTCATCCAGTTGGCTATGGATGCCAGCTGTTCATAGTCGAACCCCAGATTATGCTTTTCATCAAGGGGGTCGATGGCCTTGACAGCTTCCAGTAAACGGGAAAAAGCTTCGTCACGGGTAGACGGAGTGATGCAATAGTCAAGGTATTTCAAAAAATGAGATTTTCCTGATCCGTAGTAACCGTCAATCCAGATACCTACGTGGTCGTATGGCCGGTTATTCTTTACCGCATCGAGAATACGGAAAAGGCCGTTGATAATCTCATCGGTGAACACGTATTCCTGTATTTCCACACGTTCTGTTTCCGGGTCAAACTTGGTGGCACTTACGGCAGGATTGACTGCACGGTCGATGGGCTTGCTATATAGTTCTTTCAGTTTCATGGGTTATTCAATATTTAAGATTTTAGCACGGTAGGTATGATTATCGGGAAGGGTGTCAAACAACCGGAAAGAGTTCTGGTCACGATGACCTGGATAAAACACGATAATCTTATATTTCTCCGTCTCGTTGTAATCTTCATAAAGAGCAAGAAACTCATTGACTCTCAAATAGGGATACATACTGCCGATACCGTACATGAAAACGTACGGGCGACGATACTGGTCCTTAATGGTGATATGGTCAATGATACGTTGATGAATAAACCGGACAAACTCTGGAGAATGTGCGTTACGGGTAAGCGTATCCTGTGTATTTTTTGCAGTAGACGGATCGCGCTGTTCTTTCTCCATCAAATATTTCAACATGGACGGATGACGCAGGAACTTCTTCTGGTCCAAGAAGTGACAAAACTCCTCAAACAGGTTCAACGTAAGCACATCCACATAGTTGATGGGGCGGATAAGATTCGCTTTAAACTCCTGTATCTGTCTGCGGATATCGTATTCCTTGTCTGCCGGATATTGGTAAATAAAAAAATTATAACACAAGTCTCCATTTTCCGGGTCCTGAAAACCGGGACTGTTCAGTTTGTCATCAAGCTCTTTTAGGGTCATAATAGGGTTTTCTTTATGTTTTCTATTTCGTAGGGTTGCAACAGACAGGCTTCAAGAAACCAGGATGCACCTTTGGCCAAATAATAGCTGAAGTTGCTGCAACCGAGTGCGTTCAAATGGCTCTCCCGGTCCAGCATACCGACTTTTCGGAGAATGGTCAGATAAGCACTTGCCACCCGATCTTTGGTATTGTCACTCCAGGAATCAACAAACTCATCTTTCGCTGAGATTTCATTTAACTCCATCATGAGGTCCTCTTTTTTTACACTTCTGGAAATGCTGTTCCATTTTTTCATGGTCACATTGACATGAAAATCAAAGCATATTTTATAGGTCTTCAAGATCACATAGAAAAGGGCGGCTACCTTGTCAGAATCATTCATTTCCAGGAAGTCATTCCAGAAATAGGCCGGCATCGCTTCATAGCGGCGTTTGATTTCAAGAATGGCTTTTGCACGTGAACGTTCAGCATTTATTTGCAACAGATGGTTGTTCACCTTCTCCTCATTCAGCAGTTCGTCGCTATTGGTTGCTTGCAATAAAGGTAGAAGTGTGACGGTTTCTTCAAATAGAAAACCTCCCCCCGTTATGGCTGCTGTATATGGACTGTTTTTTTTATTCATTTTATGTTAGCATGTTTGAGCCATCCGTTCGTTGTTTGCTCTTCTGCAAAACGACTTGAAGGCGATTCAAAATTTTGTTTCCCCTATATTTATATATAAGGTCATATATTTCAACAAAAATAATGTTTTTATTCGAGGTATCATTCTGAGACTAGGATTAAAAAGGCAATTCGCTTAAAAAAGTGTATTCCTAGATTCTTCTATTCATTCGTTCCGCACCCGACCGATGGCAATTATAGTTCTACTTAAGAATGATCATCCATCAAAATCTATATGTTCAATCACTTTCAAAGATACAAAAATATTCCTTCCGACAAGAAAAATCCTCCTCCAAACGGTCGTTTCCCCGCTTTTCACGATAATTTTTGTAACAAGATGTTTTTTGATTATCTCATTGGAAATGGAAACATTACTTTCTGAAAAGGCCGAATGAAAAGGCTGCACTCTCACCGGACACATACATCTCAGAGGAGTATTGCAGCTTTCCACCGTAAAGTGGCATAGATACCTGTGAGTGACATACGCTTAGAGAATAAAGTTAAATGATTGAAGATCTTCTACCATCTTTCTTTGAATTTCATTCTCATTCCAAGGCACGCCATAAATCAAAGCCAACCTTTTAATCGCTTTAATGCCACGTTCCTTTAACTCAGATGAAATAGCACCGGTTATTTTTATTTGCGCAAAGGCGGTAGCATAAGTAACCATATCACTTTGAATCATATCCATTTCCTTATCCATTGCCATTTTCATCACTTCGTTGGCATCAAGTGTATCGACAGGAATATACTCCATACCCCAATCTTGTTCTATCAACTTTCGTGGGAAAGCGGAATAATCAAAATTGGGATTTTTCCTGACGACTTCAAATATGCAAATCAACGTATCATGTCCTTCATCACTTCCGAACGGAGCATCTTCATCGCCTCCCGAATAATATATTTCGTCGTTAAAATGTTCGGAAAATCTCGGATGTGATGTTTTGGGATTAAGACCATATTCCTCACTGTCAATATACAGCCGGTTCAGGAAATTAAAGTTTTCGTCTTCCACATATCCTTTTTTTATCTTTGAACGGATTAACTTCTCGGCTTCCTTTTGGCAGTCTTCTGTGGTGTCAAATTCCTTTAATTCAAATTTTCCTATGCTACCGTATTTTCCATAATTTACAGCAAAACTACAATCACTATAATCTATCCACCAAAATTTGTTGGATTTTTCATCTTTGTATACAAAGGCTCTTTTCATATTGTTTCTGTTTCAATTGTTGCTAATATGACGCTGACAACGAAATTACGCAGTTATTTTTCAAGTAAAGTGCATCTGTTATTATTGATAACGCGGCATATATGCTCGCAAACAAAGATATAAAATTATTGCTAACCAATACAATACGAGTCATCTATTCCATGAAAAAAATCATTTTTTGTAGTTGTTCTACCCACGGATAAGTCGCGTGTATAATATTCACAGAAAGCTATCATCTTGTTCTTCAGTTTTGTAGCTTTCTTCCGAATGCGGAAAATACAAAAACGGACGAGAGGGAAGTCCAACGGGAACATTTACTGATTGCTAACCCCTGGGTATTTTCAGAACCGGCATATATCCGGTTTACATTATTTTTTCTGAATCTATCCGAAATCGGGCGAGTTCCTTTATCTTTGCGCCATGAATTACCTGGAACTGTTTGGAACCCTCGTGGGGTTAGTCTATCTGGCATTGGAGTATCGCGCCAGCATCTACTTGTGGCCGGTGTCCATCATCATGCCGGCCATCTATCTGGTGGTATATTATCAGGCCGGACTGTATGCCGATTTCGGAATCAATGTCTACTACCTGCTTGCTTCGGCGTACGGCTGGATGGCCTGGAGCCGAAGCAAGAGAAAGACAGACCCGGCGCAGCCAGTAGCGGAACTGCCCATCACTTCCATGCCGCGCAAGGTGTATCTGCCCCTGACGGTCGTGTTTGCGGTGTGCTGGCTGGCCATCACGTGGATACTGATTGAGTGGACCGACAGCAATGTGCCTTGGACCGACAGCTTCACCACGGCCCTGAGTGTGGTAGGGATGTGGATGCTGGCCCGCAAGTACGTGGAACAGTGGGGAGTATGGATGGTGGTCGACTGGGTGTGCTGCGGACTATACGTATATAAAGGATTGTATTTCACCGCGGTGCTTTACGGCGTGTATGCCGTAGTGGCCATTTTCGGATGGAGAAGATGGTGGGCAGCAATGAAGACCGAACCCCAAACTGAAAACGAATAATGAAGCAAGTTACATGGAACACAACGAATATAACATGTATTTATCAAAGGAGGAAAGGATGCGGGCCGTCCTGCCTTTTATGCCCGAAGCGGTAGTGGTGGGCAACGGCGATTTCCCTTCTCATCCGTTCCCGCTGGCCGTGCTGGACGCTTCGCCGTGCGTGGTGTGCTGCGACGGAGGGGCAGACGCATTAGTGGACAGCGGACGGGTGCCCGGTTGGATAGTGGGCGACGGCGATTCGCTCTCGGAAACGAACCGGGTGCGTTTTCACGACCGGATACACCGCATCTCCGAGCAGGAGACGAACGACCAGACGAAAGCGGTCATCTTTCTGGCTGCCAAGGGTATCCGGCGGATGGTTCTCGTGGGGGCTACGGGCAAGCGGGAAGACCATACCTTGGGAAACATCAGCCTGCTCATGGAATACCAGCAGATGGGGCTGGAGGTGGCGATGCTGACCGACTACGGGTCGTTTGTGCCTGCCGCAGATACGGAAAAGTTTGCGGGATTCCCTCGCCAGCAGGTATCTGTATTCAATGTGGATGCGGTACAGTTGCGGAGCGAAGGATTACGGTATCCGCTGTATGACTTCCAGAGCTGGTGGCAGGGAACGCTTAATGAAGTGATTGACAGTGAGTTTTGTATTTCAGCGAAGGGCCGTTACCTTGTATATCGCACTTATGAACCAAAGGCGTAAAAAAACGCCGAAGCGTTTTATCTGAAACGCAAAGGCGTTTTCGGGAACCATTCTTTTCCGTTGAGTTTTAAGTTAATAAATCATTAGCATTCTTGCTTTTCTCCCCAGAAAATACTAAATTACGACATCGTAGATTTTAAATGTAATGCCTATGAAAAAGTATGTAGCAGAATTAATCGGAACAATGGTTCTTGTACTGCTGGGATGCGGTAGCGCCGTATTCGCCGGGGGAGTAGCCGACACAGTGGGTGCCGGAGTAGGAACCATCGGAGTGGCTATGGCTTTCGGACTCTCTGTCATCGCCATGGCTTACACCATCGGAAACATATCCGGTTGCCACATCAATCCGGCCATCACGCTGGGAGTGTGGCTCTCGGGAGGTATGAAAACTAAACGGGCGCTGATGTACATGCTCTTTCAGGTGGTAGGCGCCATCCTCGGTTCGCTGATTCTGACCTTACTGGTATCGACCGGTGCGCACGGGGGACCTACGGCGACGGGCTCCAACAGTTTCGCACCCGATGCCATGGGACAGGCGTTCCTGGCGGAAGCCGTGTTTACCTTTATCTTTGTGCTGGTGGCCTTGGGGGCTACGGACGAGAAGAAGGGAGCCGGCAACTTGGCGGGACTGGCCATCGGACTGACGCTGATACTGATTCACATTGTATGTATTCCGATTACGGGTACTTCCGTGAATCCGGCCCGCAGCATCGGACCGGCCTTGATGGAAGGCGGACAGGCTATCGAACAGCTCTGGCTTTTCATCGTGGCTCCGTTTGTGGGAGCGGCTTTCAGTGCTCTTGTGTGGAAGTTCCTCCGCACGGAGAAATAAAGAAGAATCCTCGATAGCATGTCTTTTTCATTTAAAAAGCGTATCTTTGCAGCCGGTTTTTAAATAAAGGAAAAAGATATGCTATCGCACGGAATTTATTCTATCGTTTTACTGATTTTTTCGAACATCTTCATGACGTTTGCCTGGTACGGGCATTTGAAGATGCGTGAGGAGTTCAGCTGGTTTGCCGCACTGCCGCTCATCGGAGTGATTGCGTTCAGCTGGGCCATTGCCTTTTTTGAATATTGTTTGCAGGTACCGGCCAACCGACTGGGTTTCAAGGATAGTGGTGGACCTTTCGACATCATGCAGCTGAAAGTGATTCAGGAAGTGATTACGCTGACGGTCTTCACGATATTCTCCATGATTGCGTTCAAGATGGAATTGAAATGGAATCACCTGGCTGCCTTTTTCTGCCTGATTCTGGCTGTGTATTTCGTGTTCAAGAAATAAGCGGCGAGGTCAGTTCTGCTGGTCGCGCAAACGCTGGATTTCGCGCTGCACATCGTACTGGTTATTTCTGATTCGGTCTTTCCGCAAGAACTCTTTGCGCCGGATGGAGTCTTCGGCTTCTTTCCGACGAATGTACTCATACAAGTTTCCCGCATCCTCCTCCCGGGCTGGTTGCGGGTTTTTCTTTTTCTGTACTTCCAGGGTATCTGGCTTCGCTGCCGACTGGGTGGCCTTGACGGAGTCGGGCGTGGCATAGACGGGCAGGAGAGGAGCCCCCGAAAAGGCTGGCTGGAAGGAGAGTACGGTACGGGTGGTGTCGGCCTTGCGGGCAGCAGTGTAACGGTAGAAATTGGGTACCTTCAGGCTGTCGGCAGCAGTAGGTACGTAGTCGGCATACGTCTTCCAGGCGTTGGCATGCTTGCGGTTGTGGGCCAGCATGCGTCCGCGGGGAGACAGATTATCGTAGAGGAAACCGATAAAATCGAGTCCATCGATGCCGATTCCTACCCCGGCAGAACCTCCCACACTTTCATACATTCTTCCCGGAGAAGGCATCAGACTGCGTCCATAGTTTTCATCCCTGTAGACTTGGTTGGGATTCAGGGTCCAGGAGATTTCCCATTTCTTGGGACGTCCGGTCACCAGCACATCGTACACGGGGTCTTCTCCGAAACGGGTCCAGATGGTGTAGGGTTCCATGCGGACGTAGCCTTCGGGTTTCTTCACCTTGGTGGTATCAATCAGGCTGCGGGGCACTTTCAGGTCGACCTTGAAGTCCATCCATTTCTTGTTGAGCGGAGCCTCCAGGGGCTTGTTTTCCGGCTTGCTGGTCGGATTGAAATCAAATTGAATCATTTTCACGGCATCCATGTTGAGCTGCAGTTCTTTTTCCTGCTGCTGAGCCATGGCCGGAAGAATACCGGCTGCACATAGGAATAAAGTCAGTTTGGAGGATAAATGTGATGCGTAGTCCATGTCGTGTGCGTATTTATAGTCCTTTCACTCGTCCGCCCTGCATCCAGCATTTGCGGTAGTAGGGCTCTTCCAGCCGGCTGACGATGACGCCTGCGCTGCTGCTGGCGTGGATGAATTTTCCGTCTTTCAGGTAGATGCCTACGTGGTTGGCGGTCTTCTTGCGGCGTCCGTCGTGGAAGAACACTAGGTCGCCTTCCTGCAACTTGCGTTTGCTCACCTTGTGGCAGTCTTTCGTCCGTTGGGCTTCCGAGTTACGCTGCAGTTTTTTGTGGTACACTTTCTTGTAGACCGCCGCCGTGAAACCCGAACAGTCTGTTCCCCGGTGGGTACTTCCTCCGTGGCGGTAGGGCACGCCAATCCAGTCGGCTGCTTCTACGTAAAGACGGTGGTTGTCGTTGGCGTCAATGTCCATTTCCAAGCGTACAGCTGCACGCGCCAGCTCGCGGAAATCGTAACGAGGAGCACGGGTGCCACACGATGAAAACAAAAGTGTGCACACCAAAATTAGCATGCACACCGAAAAGCGAGTGAAGCGGTATTTGTACATATTGGTTATTTTGAACAAATGTACATAATATCTTCGTTACCTGGATAGGTACTTAGCGTATTTTAGAACCTGTTGAAGATTGTTTCATTTTATTCCTTCACCTCGAAATAGTCTTCCAGCTCTTTTCCTGCGGCACCGTCGGCATTGTCAAGGTCGCGAAGCAGGTGCCCCTGTTCCAGTAGCACAATACGGGTACTGAGGTCCACGGTGTGGCTCAGGTTGTGGCTGGACACAAGGATGGTGGCTTTATGTTCCTCGTAATAATGCTGGAGCAAGTGCTTGAGCAGCGACTGTGAAGTAGGGTCGAGGAAGTTGAACGGCTCGTCCAGAATGACGAGTTCCGGATTGTGAAGCAGGGCGGTGACGATACCCATCTTCTGCTTGTTCCCGGCAGAAAGGTTGCGGATGTATTTCTTTTCTTTCAGGATTTCATCGCCTAGAAAACGTTCATAGCGATGGATGCGCTCATGAAGGGTGGCGGCATCGAACCCATATATGTGCCCGCAAAACTGGAAATATTCTTCGGGGGTGAGGTAATCTATCAGAAAACTCTCGTCCATATAGGCTCCCACACGCAATTTCCAGTCTTCACTTTGTGATACGTCGATGCCATCCAGGCATACGCTTCCGCTGTCGGCCTTCAGCAAATCGAGCATCAGGCGGAAAAGCGTGGTCTTTCCGGCACCGTTGTTGCCCATCAGGCCCAGTATCTCGGGCGCTTGCAGGGTGTAGTCGGGAATATCGACGGCCGTCTTGCTGCCGTACGTTTTTTTCAAGTTCTGTATCTTGATTTCCATAAGGATTCATTGTGATTGGTTACAAAATAAAAAGTTACCTCGTTTCGCGCAGATTCTCCAGAAGTGAATGTCGCTTCCGAAATACTCGCCGGTAGAGCGCCCGGCACCAAAGGGGATGAAGCAGGATGCCCGGCAGGCCCAGCAGGGCGCAGACCAGATAGGCCGTAGAGGGGTCCATCCATAAGAACAGGATGCGGCAGAGGGCTATCGGCATAAAAAAGGCAAAGGCTACGCTTAAGGCCTGATAGGGAGAGTTCCACTGGCCTTTTCCCATGAGGGAAGCGTCCAGCGGGGCGGTCTTCCGGTTCACAAGGGCCAGCAGCATGATGACCGGAAGGGTGACACCGGTCGTGTAGACCAGCTGGCTGAAAACCAGCAGGACGGGGGTACCTCCCCAAATAAGCGCAGGCAGCATGCACACCAGCGGAATGACCAGCAGCAGGCAATACACGTAGTATTTGCCCAGGAACAGATAAAGCAGGGAATCACGATGCATCAGCAGTCCGTCGAGGTAGTTACCTTCATAGGCCATGATACGCGACAAGATACTGATGGCGTATCCCGTAAAGCAATACACCACATACAGATGCAGGCCGAAAAATTCTTTCTCACCGACATGGCTGAGACCCAGCAGGCTCAGTGCAAACAATACGATGACCACGGTCATCATCTGGAAATTCTTCCGGGGAGCCTTGTTGCGGAATATCATCTTCAGTTCCAGTTTCATATATTCTCCCGTCAGTCCGAAACGGTCGAGGAAACGGTAGCGCCCGGCATGTTTGCTTTGCGGCACTTTTTCCCGACGGTTCAGTTCGCTATAGATACAAACTATCTGCACCCGGCTGTTCAGGATGCCCAATAGTGCAATCACGACCAGTACGCCCAGATAAGCCAGTACGCGGCCTTGCATAAAGGCCTCGCCCAATGTGATGAAGAAACTGCTGATACCTCCTTCCGGAAATAGGAATTCTGTCAGTAATTGCAGGCCATAGAACCCGAGAGTGAGAAGCACCCAAGCCGTATGACGGCGTTGCAGCGTACGCACCAGTACGCTCCAATAGGCGTTGGCCACCATCAGCAGCCAGATGCCTGCCGCATAGCACACGACACCGCCTATACCGAAGAAACGGACCACGGTCATGGCTGCAAATGGTACAAATAAAAAGAGCCAGAACAGATTGAACGCCTTCAGTCCCACCTGCACGAGCAGGACATTAATCAGTTGTTGTTTCCTGACCGGCAACAAGAGATAGGGTTTGATTTCCTGCGTAGGAGTCGGGAAAAGGAAACGTACCAGAAAATCAAAAAACAGGATGCCCGGCAAGTAGGCATTGAGCACATCATAGGGTTCCATTCCGGGAAACCCCTTTTCAAAAACAAAAGGCAGCGAAACCCCGATTAAGACGAGGTACGCTGCCCAAAATGCGACAAACAGATAAATCAGAAACTTGGCAAAGCGGTTCCGATCGTACATCGGACTCCGCCTTGCAGCAAGTTTTTGAATCCTCCGTATTTCAGTAAATAACATACGCGGAGTAATTGTTCTGTTTCCTTATTTTTCTACCGGAGAACTCATGCTGACTTCCACTTCGTTTTTCTGTCCGAAGAAGGCCTTGGCAAAGGCTTTCAGGTCGTCGCCGGTGATGGCGTTCACTGCTTCTTCGTATCCAGTATTCATATCCAGATTTTCCCAGTAGTACGTGTTCAGGATACCCATCCAGTAACCGTTTTCTTTCTGGTTCTGCTTGTAGGTCTTCAGCATGTATTCCTTCACCTTGCTCAGGTCATCACTTTCCGGACCGTTGGCAATGAATCCTTCAATGCCTTCGTTGATGAGTTTCACCATTTCTTCACGACGGTTCGGATCGGTATCGAAGTATACCTGGAAGGCACCTTCTTCGCTCGGATACTTGCTCAGGCTTCCGCTGCAGCTTACGCCGTAAGTTCCTCCGGCATCTTCACGTACGGTACGCAGGTAAACCATGTTAAGCAGCTGTCCGAGCATGCTCATCTGCAGCTTGTTCTTCATGTCATACTTGCAGTCGCCGGAATAAACCATCAGCACGCTGGCCTTCGGAGTTTCCAGTTCTTTCACGAAGTTGTTTTCGTACATACCCTTGCGGATATCCATCTTGGTGTCGCGGAAGTGTTCGTTGCGTTTTGTAGCCGGCAGAGAGCCCAGATACTCTTCAATCAACGGAGTAGCTGCCTTTTCATCGATGTTACCTACCAGAATGAAGGTAAAGTCGCTGGCGTCGGCAAAACGGTCTTTGTACAGTTCCATCACCTTGTTGTAGTCAATCTTGTCGAGCATGTCGGCCTTCATGGACAAGGCACGCGGATGATGGTTGTAGAGTGCCACGGTGATAGAGTCGCTGAACGCAGTCATCGGGTTGGCTTCCTGGTTGGCCAGAGCCGCTTTGTTACGAGTAATGAAAGAAGTGAAAGCTTCCTGATCCATACGCGGCGCCGTGAAACGCAGGTAAGTCAGCTGAAGCATGGTTTCGAGGTCTTTCGGAGAACAGCTACCAGACAAACCTTCCGTCAGAGTGTTGACTTGTGCGCTGGCAGAAGCCATCTTTCCGGCCAATACCTTATCCAAGTCTACCGCGTTGAAGTTGCCCAGTCCGCCCAAAGAAGCAATCTGACTAATCAATGCAAACTGCAGTACATCCTTGTCGTCGAACAGAGAAGTTCCACCCGGACTGAAGGCCTGCATACGTACTTCGTCGGCCTTGAAATCGGTCGGCTTCAGAATGACGCGTACACCGTTGCTCAGGGTCAGGATAGTAGAGCCGAACACACCTTGTTCTGTCTTGACTACCTTTCCGGCCTGTGGTTTGTCTTTCATCAGCGGTTCGTCGGAAACTTTATCTACATAAGCGGTCAATTTTTCAGCTTTCACCTTATCCAAAACAGCCTTTAGTTCAGCTTCCGTCGGGTATTTCATACCTTCCTTTTCAGGGCAGAACACGCTGAGCACCACATTCTTTTCTGTAATGAGCTGTTTTACGACCTGGTTGATGGCGTCTACCGGAATGTTCGGTACCACCTGGTTCATGATGGCATATTCATTTTCGATACCCGGAATCGGTTCGTTGTCAATGAAGTTGCGCACGTATTCATTTACGTATGCATTGTTGCGCTGTTTGTTACGCTCATTGTAGGCAGATTCCAGTCCACGCAGATAATCCGCCTTGGCACGGGCATATTCGCTGGCTGTAAATCCGAACTGACGTACGCGTTCCAGTTCGCGCATCAGTGTTTCGGTAGTCAGAAGGATTCCGTTTTCCTTGGCAGCTGCATACGCCATGAACGCATCCTTGGTCTTGGCCACGATAAAGTCGCCATCACTCACACCTGCTTCGATGAACGGCGGATTGGCCTGCTGGGTCAATTCATTCAGACGGCTGTTGAGCATGCTCTCAATAGAAGAAATCATGTAGTTCATCACCAGATAACCCATGTTGTTTTTCTGGTCATTGGGCACTGCATCGTGCTTGTGCATCAGATACACAACAGGTACCTGCTGTTCCTTATCTTTTGCTACGGCGATAATCGGTTCGTCGTTGTCGGGCACTGGGAAGTATTTGCGTTCAGCGGCATTGGCCGGCATCTCGATAGGTGAGAACATCCGCTTGATTTTGTTTTCAATGCTGTCCACATTAATATCACCTACCACAATGATACCTTGCTGGTCGGGACGATACCATTTTTCATAATAGTCTCTCAAAGCCTGGTAAGGGAAATTGTCGACTACTTCCATGGTACCAATCGGCAGACGATACGCATACTTGCTGTCCTTGTAGATAACAGGGAATACTTTTTCGTACATACGCATCATGGCACCTGAACGGGTACGCCACTCTTCATGAATCACCCCACGTTCCTTGTCGATTTCCTTCGGGTCGAGGGTCAGGTCGTTGGCCCAGTCGTGCAGAATCAGCAGACAGGAGTCGATGATTCCGTCGCGGACGACCGGTACATTATTAATGTTATACACGGTTTCATCTACTGAAGTGTAGGCGTTCAGGTTGGCACCGAATTTCACACCGATGCTTTCCAGATATTCCCGAAGCAGATTGCCGGGGAAATGTGTGGTTCCGTTGAAACACATGTGTTCCAGGAAGTGAGCCAGACCGCGCTGGTCATCTTCTTCCAGGATGGAACCTACCTTCTGGGCAATGTAGAAATCAGCCTGCTTGTTAGGCAACTCATTGTGACGAATGTAATAAGTCAGTCCGTTGTCTAACTTACCGATACGCACATTGGGATCGGTAGGGATAGGCGGCATCTGCTGGGCGAAGGCCGTCATGGCACCTCCCACCAAGATAACTGCCGCTACAGTTCTTTTCAGTTTAAAAACTTTCATCGTAATTTTTTATTAAATGTGAATAAGATTAGAGAAGTCCGTTGGCCGACAGGTAACGTTCAGCTTCGATGGCAGCCTTGCATCCGCTTCCGGCAGCTGTGATAGCCTGACGGTAATGCGGGTCGGCTACGTCGCCGGCAGCAAACACACCCGGAATACCCGTGCAGGGAGTATTGCCTTCGGTCACAATGTAACCCGTTTCGTCGGTGGTTACCCACGGCTTGAAGATCTCGGAATTAGGTTTGTGACCAATAGCCAGGAAGAAACCGTCGATGGCTACGTCGTAGCGTTCTTCGTCGGGTTCACCCATACGTTTTACCACATGCATGCCTTCCACGCCATTTTCACCGAACAATCCTACGGCATTGTGTTCAAACAATACGGTAATATGCGGATGATTCATCACGCGTTCCTGCATAATTTTAGAAGCCCGAAGATAAGGCTTGCGCACTACCAAATATACCTTGCTGGCCAGTCCTGCCAGATAAACCGCTTCTTCGCAGGCTGTGTCGCCACCGCCCACTACGGCTACGGTTTTCTTGCGGTAGAAGAATCCGTCGCAGGTGGCACATGCGCTTACCCCCATGCCAGCGTATTTCTTTTCGTCTTCCAGTCCCAGATACTTGGCCGTGGCACCGGTTGAGATAATGACGGCATCGGCGGTGATTTCTTTCTCATCGTCTACCACGAAAGTGTAGGGTGCCTTGCTCAGGTCGGCTTTTGTGACAATTCCGCTACGGATATCGGCTCCGAAGCGTTCCGCCTGCTTCTTCAGGTCGTCCATCAGCACGGGGCCAGTCACCCCTTCCGGATAGCCGGGGAAATTTTCCACTTCGGTCGTGATGGTCAGCTGTCCGCCGGGTTGGATACCTTCGTACAATACGGGAGAAAGATTGGCACGGCTGGTATAGATGGCTGCCGTGTATCCTGCAGGTCCTGATCCGATAATCAGGCATTTTACATGTTCTGTTGCCATAATAATGAAATAAAATTATCTTTATCGAGTTATTGTTGAGCAAAAATATATATTTTTTGGAATAATCCTTACAACCGCTTGTGGATTTTTCGAAAATATGCATCCTTTATTCATTTATATTTGTCCTTTGGATACGGGTTTTTATTGCATAAATGAAAAATACGTGCTACCTTTGCCTGTCAAAAAGATAAAAACTAACATTTAATAGGATATGTTTAGAAGTCATACTTGCGGTGAGTTGCGACTCGCCGATGCAGGCAAGAACGTGACACTGGCCGGATGGGTGCAGCGTGCACGTAAGATGGGAGGAATGACATTTGTGGACCTCCGCGACCGTTATGGCATCACACAGCTGGTGTTCAACACCGAAGTGAATGCCGAACTTTGTGAGCGTGCCAACCACCTGGGACGTGAATACGTGATTCAGGTAAAGGGAACGGTGAGCGAACGCTCCAGCAAAAATGCCAATATCCCGACGGGAGAGATTGAAATCATCGTATCGGAACTGAATATTCTGAACACGGCACAAACTCCGCCTTTCACCATTGAAGACAATACGGACGGAGGAGATGACCTTCGTATGAAATACCGCTATCTGGACTTGCGCCGTACAGCCGTACGCAAGAACCTGGAACTCCGTCACCGCATGACAATGGAAGTACGCCGCTATCTGGACAGCAAAGGCTTCCTGGAAGTGGAAACTCCGATGCTGATCGGTTCTACTCCGGAAGGTGCGCGCGACTTCGTAGTGCCTTCTCGTATGAATCCGGGACAGTTCTACGCCCTGCCTCAGTCTCCGCAGACCCTGAAGCAGTTACTGATGGTTTCCGGTTTCGACCGTTATTTCCAAATTGTGAAGTGTTTCCGCGATGAGGACCTTCGTGCCGACCGTCAACCGGAATTCACTCAGATTGACTGCGAAATGAGTTTCGTGGAACAGGAAGACATTATCAATATGTTTGAAGGCATGGCCAAGCACCTGTTCAAGGAACTGCGTGGCGTGGAACTGACCGAACCGTTCCAGCGGATGCCGTGGGCAGATGCCATGAAGTACTACGGAAGCGACAAACCGGATTTGCGTTTCGGCATGAAGTTCGTGGAACTGATGGACGTGCTGAAAGGCTACGGTTTCTCTGTATTCGACAATGCAGCCTACATCGGCGGTATCTGCGCAGAAGGAGCCGCTCACTATACCCGCAAGCAGCTGGATCACCTGACTGAATTCGTGAAACGTCCGCAGATTGGTGCCAAAGGTATGGTATATGCCCGCATCGAAGCCGACGGTACAGTGAAGTCAAGTGTCGACAAATTCTACAGCCAGGAAGTACTGCAGAAGATGAAAGAAGCCTTCGGTGCTAAACCGGGTGACCTGATTCTGATTCTGAGTGGCGACGATGCCATGAAGACCCGCAAGCAGCTTTCTGAACTGCGTCTGGAGATGGGTAACCAGTTGGGCCTGCGCGACAAGAATAAATTCGCTTGCCTGTGGGTGGTGGATTTCCCGATGTTCGAATGGAGCGAAGAAGAAGGACGTCTGATGGCCATGCACCATCCGTTCACTCATCCGAAAGACGAGGATATTCCTTTGCTGGATACTGATCCGGCAGCCGTTCGTGCCGATGCCTACGACATGGTAGTCAACGGTGTGGAAGTGGGTGGAGGTTCTATCCGTATCCACGACTCTGCATTGCAGGCCAAGATGTTCGAAATCCTCGGCTTTACTCCGGAAAAGGCACAGGAACAGTTCGGCTTCCTGATGAACGCCTTCAAGTTCGGTGCACCCCCTCACGGAGGTCTGGCTTACGGACTCGACCGCTGGGTATCCCTGTTTGCCGGTTTGGATTCTATCCGCGACTGCATCGCCTTCCCGAAGAACAACTCCGGACGTGACGTGATGCTGGATGCACCTGGATTCCTCGACCAGAAACAGCTGGATGAACTGCATCTGAAAGTAGATCTTGACGAAAACAAATAAAAGACACGTTTCAAACGGAAAAACAAGAGAAAGGAACTGAATGAAGGAATCTGTACGGGTGATACGCTTTGCCATAGTAGGTACGCTCAATGCCTTGATTGCAGCGGTGATAGTCTGGCTATTGATGCACATCGAGGGCGAAAGCTATATTATCGCAAATATATGTGCGTACATCGTGGCGCAGATTCACAACTTCATGTGGTGCAAGTATTGGATTTTTCCGCTTGAGACAGATGACAAAAAAAATAGCATCTGGCATCAGATGCTATTTTTTATTGGTGCTTTCGCACTGGCCTACAGTGCACAATTCCTTTTCCTGCTGATGCTCGTGGAACTGCTTCATTGCAACGAGTATCTGGCACAATTCCTCGGACTCTTTGTCTATGGCGCCGTCAATTTCATCTGCAACCGCCGCCTGACGTTCCGTTAACCCATCTCTGTCAAGTTTTTTTCTTCAATGTAACGCAACCCGCGCTCCAGAATGACTTCACGCGTCTTCTCCGGATTGTCGGTGCGGAACACCAGAATACCTTTTCCGCCCAAAAGGAAGGAGTAGAGGTAGGAGATACCTATACCCGTCTCACTGAAGCTGCGGATGGCGTCGGCTGCCCGCCCTGGCTCGTTGTCCAGACTGATGGCAAACACCTCGGACACGTTGGCCGAGATGCCGGCGTCTTTCAACACGTGGAAGGCCCGGAGAGGCTCGGAACAGATGATGCGGTAGATACCGTATTCCACGGTATCGGAAATGGTGGAAGCAATCAACTGAATGTGAGCTTCCTTCAACAGTTCGAGCACTTGCAAAAGGGTGCCCGACTTATTTTCTACAAAAACAGATAACTGGTGTATGGTCATATCTTTTTCCTTTTAAATCAATGTCTTTCGTAAATCTTTCACGCGCACAGCCTTGCCTTCCTGTACGGGCAGGCTTCCCTTGGGTACGAGCTTGACGCGCGGAGTAATCAGAATCTCATCCTTCAGCTGGCGGGTGATTTCCTTGGTCAGGTTCTGAAGGAAGCCATAATCGTCGGTAAAATCGTTCAATTCCACTTCTACCGTCATTTCGTCGTTGGCATCGAGGTTGGTCAGGGTAATGAGGTACTCGTTGCCCAGCTCCTTGAACTGCAACAGGATGTTTTCAATCTGGATGGGGAAGATGTTCACACCCTTGAGAATCATCATGTCGTCGCTGCGTCCCTTCATCCGGTCGAGTCGCTTGTGATGACGTCCGCAAGGACAGTCGCCCGGCAAGATACGGGTCAGATCGCGCGTACGGTAGCGGAGCAACGGCATCGCCTCCCGGTTGATGGTGGTCAGCACCAGTTCGCCCACTTCGCCTTCGGGCACCGGTTCCAATGTCACGGGGTCTACAATCTCCACAATGTAATAGTCCTCCCAGATGTGGAGTCCGTTCTGCTCCGGACATTCGAAGGCCACGCCCGGACCACACATCTCCGACATGCCGAAAGAATTGTAAGCCTTGACGCCCAACATGTTCTCTATACGCCGGCGCTGCTCGTCGGAATGAGGTTCCGCCCCGATAATCAAGGTCTTGAGGTGCGTATCCCGCCGTGGGTCGATGTGCATTTCCTGCATCACCTCATACAGACGTCCGGCATAACTCGGAATGGCATGCAGGGCCGTGGTACCGAAATCGGTGATGAACTTAATCTGGCGTTTGGTATTGCCGGCCGCCGCGGGAACGGTCAGCATGCCCAAGCGTTCAGCCCCATACTGGAATCCCAGTCCCCCGGTAAACATGCCGTAGCCCGAAGAGTTCTGGAAAATATCGCCCTTGCGGAGTCCCACCATATACAGGCAGCGGGCCACGGCATTGGCCCATTCCTCCAAATCGTGCTGTGTGTGCAGGATGACGGTCGGAGTACCCGTGGTGCCACTGGACGAATGCAGGCGTACCACTTCCTCCAACGGCACGGCAGAGAGTCCGAAAGGATAATGATCGCGCAAATCCTGTTTGGTGGTGAAGGGAATGCGCTGCAAATCCTCCAACGACTGTATATCTTCTGGTTTGATTCCGCATTGCTGAAAGCGTTCCTTGTAAAAGGGAGAATGCATGCAACGGTTGATAGTTGCTTTCAACCGCTGCAACTGAAGTTTCTCGATGTCCGGTCTCGACATCGTTTCCACTTCAGGATGCAAGTACATTTGTGTGTTTCTCATGTTGTTTTCTGTTATTTGGCCTACAAATATAGAAATAATAAACTAAAACCAAACAGGAACTTTCATTTTTATTGCGAAAAAGTAGAAATGCTTTAAAATTGACAGAAGAAAACAGTCGGTTCCATGCTTCCGGCGGCTCTTTTCTGAAGACAACCGACTTCCAGCCAATCTACAAGAAAAAAGCCGCTGCTTCCCTCACGGACGAAGAAATGCAACGGCCCTTTTTATTTCCGTACAGAAGCGGTCCGGAAAACGGAACCGCCTCACAATGATTTACTCAAAACTTCCGTAGCGCGTAGGCAGCAGCTTCCGGTCGCCCAACGTGTTGTCGATGCGGGCCACATTAATCCAGAACTTGTTGTCGCGCACACTCTGAATAGGATAGGCCGCCTTCTCCCGGCTGTAAGGATGCGTCCAGTTGTCACCCACAATCTCGTACTCCGGATGCGGCGAGTTCACCAGTACGTTGTCTTCCTTGTCGGCCTTTCCGCTTTCAATCTCGGCAATCTCTTCCCGGATGTGTACCATGACCTCGATGAAATTATCCAATTCAGCCTTGCTTTCACTTTCGGTCGGCTCAATCATCAGCGTGCCGTGTACCGGGAAGGAGAGGGTAGGCGCATGGTAACCGTAGTCCATCAGACGCTTGGAGATATCGTTTTCCGAGATACCGCTTTCCTCGTGCAGCTTCCGGCACTCCAGAATCATTTCGTGTCCCACGAAACCGTTCTTGCCACGGTACACCACTCCATACGCATCCTTCAAGCAGGCAGCCAGGTAGTTCGCGTTGAGAATGGCCACCTGCGTGGCTTTCTTCAATCCCTCGGCCCCCATCATGCAGATGTACCCGTAGGTGATAGGCAGGATACCCGCACTTCCGTAAGGTGCCGCCGACACTTCATTCGTCGGGTTGCCCAGACTGACGTGTCCCGGTAGGAAAGGCACCAAGTGTTCGGACACACAAATCGGGCCCACACCCGGACCGCCACCTCCGTGCGGGCTGGCAAAGGTCTTGTGCAGGTTCAGGTGACACAAATCAGCCCCGATGGTACCCGGATTCGTCAGCCCTACCTGTCCGTTCATGTTCGCGCCATCCATGTACACCTGTGCGCCGCACGCATGGATAATCCGGCATATCTCCTTGATTTCCTCTTCAAAAATACCGTGGGTAGACGGATACGTAATCATCAGCGCCGCCAGTTCGTTCTTGTGCGCTTCCGCCTTCTCCCGCAAGTCGTTCAGGTCGACGTTTCCGTGCTCGTCGCACGCGCAAGTCAGCGGCTCATATCCCGCCTGTACGGCAGAAGCCGGATTGGTGCCGTGGGCCGATGCTGGAATCAAGACCAGATGACGGTGTCCTTGTCCGATGCTTTCCAGATAGCTCCGGATGACACGCAATCCCGTATATTCACCCGCAGCTCCGGAATTTGGCTGGAGAGACACTCCCGCAAAACCCGTGATGGTCTTCAACTGTTCGCACAGGTTCTGAATCAACGTCTGATAGCCTGCTGCCTGATCTTCCGGCACCAGCGGATGCATGTTCATCCAAGCCGCATTGCTCAGCGGTAACATTTCGGCCGCCGCATTCAGCTTCATGGTACAGGAGCCCAGTGAAATCATGGAGTGGGCCAACGAAATATCCTTGCGTTCCAGGCGCTTGATGTATCGCATCATCTCCGTTTCCGTGTGGTATTTATGGAACACCTCATGAGTCAGGAATGAGCTTCGGCGTCTGAACTCACGTGGCAAGAAAGCCGTTTCCGGGATTTCACCTGTATCATGTGTTGTTTCTTCTGCTGCAATTCCAAAAAGATTGACAATCAGATTGGCATCAGCCCGCGTAGTCGTTTCGTCTACACTGATACCTACGTCGCCATTTTCAAAATAACGAAGGTTAATTTCCTTGCTGAGTGCAATGGTGCGCAGTTTCTGAGTGGTTACATTTTCCGGCAACTGCATTCTCAGTGTATCGAAAAACGCTTCATGACGTAACTTGTAGCCTAGACGGATAAGTTGTTTGGACAGCCAGACCGCCACGGCATGTACATGATTGGCAATCTCTTTCAATCCTTCCGGTCCATGATACACGGCATAGAAGCCCGACATTGTAGCCAGCAAGGCCTGTGCCGTACAGATATTGGACGTAGCTTTTTCCCGTTTGATGTGCTGTTCACGAGTCTGCAAGGCCATACGGTAGCACAGCCGGCCATACTTGTCCTTCGACAAGCCGATGATGCGTCCCGGCATGTTGCGCTTGTACTCATTCCGTGTAGCGAAATACGCAGCCGAAGGACCTCCGTAGAACATCGGCGTACCCAGACGCTGGGCACTTCCGAACACGATGTCGGCTCCCCATTCTCCGGGCGGCACCAGAATGGCCAGCGAGAGGATATCGGCAGCCACGGCCACCTTGCATCCGGCGGCATGCGCCTGCTCCGTAAAGGCCCGGTAGTCTTCAATGCTTCCGCTGTTGTTCGGATATTGCACGATGCAGCCGAACATATCAGGTGTGAAAGTCAGTTCCTTGTAACTGCCCACCTTGACTGTGATGCCCTGCGGAAGGGCACGGGTACGGATTACCGCCAAATCTTGCGGGAAAATCTCTTCGTCGACGAACAGCACGTTGGCCTGGGCCTTCTGCTGGGCACGGCTTCTGAGTCCGTGCATCATCGTGGCTGCTTCTGCTGCAGCCGTAGCCTCATCCAGCAAGGAGCAGTTGGCCAGCGGCATGGCCGTCAAGTCACTGATGACCGTCTGGAAGTTCAGCAGCGCCTCCAGACGTCCCTGAGAGATTTCTGCCTGATAGGGCGTGTAGGAAGTGTACCACACCGGATTCTCAAATACGTTGCGCTGGATAACCGCCGGAGTCACGGTGTCATACCATCCGCATCCAATGTAGGTCTTATATTGTTTGTTCTGTGCTGCCAGCTGGCCGATGTGCGTGGCAAATTCACGTTCCGTCATGGCAGGAGGCAGTTTCAGTGGTTCCTTCAAACGAATATTAGCCGGGATGGTTTTGTCTATCAGCTCATCCAGGCTGTTGACTCCAATTTTTTTCAGCATCAGCGGAAGCTCTTCCTCTCCAATACCGATGTGTCGGTTTGCAAATGTCGTTGTTTTCATGATTATAAGCAAGATTTATGGTTTCAGGTAAAACGATTCTCAGCGGAAGAAAGGATTGTTCATCTTTTCATATCCGATAGTGGTGGGATTTCCATGTCCCGGATACACCGTCGTTTCGTCGGGAAGCACGAGCAGACGCGACACTATGCTTTCTCTCAGCTGTTCGAAGTTTCCCCCTTCCAGGTCGGCCCGTCCGATGCTGCCTCGGAACAAGACATCACCGCTGAACATGCAGTGCTGTGCCTCACAATAGAATACCAGCCCCCCCGGCGAATGACCCGGTACGGCAATCACCTTCAGTTCCTGGTTGCCTACCGGCACGACATCCCCGTCGTGGAGGGCGTTGCCCATGGCAGGCGCTTCCTCATTCAGCGGGAAACCGAACATCCGGCAATACTCTCCGATGCGCGGCAGGAGAAACGCATCCTGCTCGCTGGCCTCCGTGCGCAATCCGAACTCACGGAGCATGAACGCATTGCCAAACACATGGTCCAGGTGCAGGTGCGTGTTCAGCAGATGGCACACCGTCAGCCCGTTGTCCGTGATGAACTTCTTCAGCGTCTGTTGTTCTTCCTTGTAGTAGCATCCGGCATCAATGACAGCCGCCTGCAGTGTCTCCTCGTCCCACACCACGTAACAGTTGACGGGAAACATATTGAATTCAAATGATTTTATTTTCAGCATACGATTTATCCGTTAATGGTTACATATACCACTTTCTTGGTTTCGAAAAATTCTTCCTCAAAATAGTCCTTCAAGTCATAAATGAGCGTCTGGTGCTTCACCGGCATGACTTCTCTGTCCAATTCTCCACCCTTCAGGCAAATCAGTCCGTTGGGGAGGGCATTGTGCTGTTCCTTCCGGATATTCTTCCGGATAATCTTCAGCAGGTCGGTGAGCGGCATCACCGCCCGGCTCACCACAAAATCAAACTGCTGTTTTTCTTCTTCGGCGCGGCAGTGACGGGTCGTCACGTTCTTCAGCCCGATGGCCTGGGCGATTTCCGTAGCCACCTTCACCTTCTTGCCAATGCTGTCCACCAGATGGAAATGCGTGTCGGGAAACAGGATGGCCAGGGGAATTCCCGGAAACCCTCCACCCGTACCCAAGTCCATAATTTCGGTTCCCGGACGGAACTGGATGATTTTCGCGATGCCCAGCGAATGCAGCACATGATGCTCATACAGATTGGTGATGTCCTTGCGTGAAATCACGTTGATTTTGCTGTTCCAGTCGGTGTATAAGTCATACAACGCCGCAAACTGCTGTTTCTGCGTCTCGGTCAGGTTGGGGAAATATTTTAAAATGATATCCATGTACGATTATTTCTTGTTTAAATAAATATCTATTTCTTTGTAGGGAACCGTCAGTTCGAAGCGGCCCATATAATAAGGAGCAATGTCATACGTGTTGTACAAGAACGTCACTCCCTTTTTCCCAAGCAGGAAATTGTCGGGAATGTAGAGGTCCGTATCCAGCAGCACACCCACTTCATTCAGTCCTTCCAGGCAGGTCAAGGTGTCTGTCTCCAGTTTCCGGTTCACGTCGGCCAATAGCTGGACGAATATCCGCTTGCAGATTTCTTCGTCTGCACCTTTCTGAAACACTTCTTCCTTGGTCAGACCGTGTCCGTCGCGCGCATCCACGTTGACCCAGCGAGCCCATGTGTTGGGATGTGCTCCTCCCGTGTATTGGAAGGTTGTCACCGAATAATTCCAGATATTGTCTTTCCCTCCCTCCAGTTGTGAGCGGATTTCAAACTCATAATTATACCAGTTGGGTATCTCGTCGGCCTTCATCCCGTTTTTCACATCTGCCTGATAACTGTCTTCCACGTCTTTCAGGTAATCATGCACCAGACTTTCCTTGATGGCAGACACAAATGCCTGCGGAGAGACCATACCTGCATGGGCACTGAAGAAAGCTTCTTCAAGCGTCTGGTTAATGACCTGCGTCAATGAATCGTGTGGGTCCGATTTCAAATATTTAAAACAAAGTTTGATTTGACAATTGGGCGATCCCGGATTGGCTGCATCCAGATACACGGTTGTATCAATTGGAACGGAATCTACCGACACTCCACCCTTTCCGGCGGAATGATTTCCTGTACAACCCGGAAACATCATCGTGGAAAAAGCTCCACATAAAATGGAGGAGAATATCCCTCCCTGTATTTTTTTCATCATATTTAGACGTTTATTCAGATAATGGTCTTCTTATGTCTACAAATATAGCATAACTTCCCGAATTGTCATGGAAAAAGGAATTCTTTTTGTAAATCTTTGCCATTCCCACGGAAAAACTTTTTCTTTGCAAAATGTAACCTATCAAGAATTGAATGCCATGATTACAATAGAAAACTGGGGACTCATCTCTTATTCCGAAGCCTGGCAGCGACAAACTGCTCTTTTTGACCAGCTGATTGAGGCGAAGCTCCACGGGAAACCTTATACCAACCGGATTATCTTCTGCCAGCATCCGCACGTGTACACGCTGGGCAAACATGGAAAGGCAGCCAACATGCTGCTGAACCCCATGCAGTTACAGACCATTCATGCCGAACTGTTCCAGGTGGACCGGGGAGGGGACATCACCTACCACGGACCGGGACAATGGGTGTGCTATCCGATTCTGAACCTGGAAGACTTCCACCTGGGACTGAAGGAATACCTGCACCTGCTGGAAGAAGCTGTCATCCGCCTGTGCGGACAGTACGGCATTGAGGCCGGAAGAGTGAACGGGGCCACGGGCGTATGGCTGGCCACCGGTACACCGAAAGAACGTAAAATCTGTGCCATGGGTGTGAGAAGCAGCCATTTCGTCACCATGCACGGACTGGCCCTCAACGTGAATACCGATTTAAGGTATTTCAGCTACATCCATCCCTGCGGATTCATCGACAAAGGAGTCACTTCGCTACAGGCGGAGCTAAAACGAGAAATCCCGATGGACGAAGTGAAAGACAGGCTAGAAAAGCTGATACTGGAATTATTCAAGGAAACGGACTGACGCATTCCGTCAGGCCGTTTCTGCCACATTATTGCCGACCGGCAAGAAACACTTTCAACTGTTCATCGATTTGCTGCATACCCTTTACCGAAGGATGTCCGCCCTGCTTGTCGATACCCTTCAACTCCAGGCAGGGCACCTGATAATGTGCGCAGATGGTCTTTACAGATTCGTTGATTTCCGTCTTCAGGTCGCAGTTCAGCAGGAAATACACCTCCACATTGGGATAGCGGTAGCGGATGTGCTCCAGCATATAAGCCATGGCCGGACGGAAGCTGGACAAGTCCTGCTTGGTCCAGTCCGCATACTGGTATTCGCCGATGGGTGCTCCGGCCCAGCTGTCGTTCGTACCGCCGAATATCAGGATGATGTCCGGGCAGCCCAGGTTGTCCATCCGCGTCACGAACGAGCGGTCGGAATAGTCCGCTTTCTGGTAGCCGGTATGGCAGATGGTAGAACCCGAAAAGGAGTTGTTCACACACAGGCGGTATCCGCTTTCCTGAATGAACTTGTACCACCACGTCTGGCCGACGGAAGTCACATCGTTCTTATTTAAAGGCTGTGGAAAATACCACACGGCATTCGTATCCGGTTGAAGATAGTGCTCGAACGTGGAATAGGAATCCCCTAAAATGGAAACGGATTTCCGGTACTGCGAAAATCCGGTGCTGCAAATCATCATGAAGAGGAGCAGCAAAGCAAACGTTTTTCTCATGATATGTCGGTTAAAGTTTTCACAAATGTACATGATAAAAAGCAAAAACGGAGGGAAAAAAAGATACAAATAAGGGATATTTTGTCCGGAAACAAGGAATCAGGGTAAAATTATCCGTAATCTGTCTACCGCAAATTTTCCCAAACCGATGTATTTTTGTGAAATAGAAACAGATTTACAAAACATAAAGACATGGAACTAAATGATTTTCTGACGCATGTAGCCCAGCGTCGCCCGCTGGATACCCCTGAAATACAGGAATTTCTGGACCGGATGAGCGATGAAGCCCGCCGGGTAACATTCGAGCTGAACGGCTCATATCACACCATGGAAGAAGTCCGGGCACTGATGTCCCGCCTTTTCGGACGTCCGGTAGACGAGACCTTCCGGGTATTTCCTCCTTTCTACACGGATTTCGGAAAGAATCTCCACGTGGGAAAGAACGTGTTCATCAATGCCTGCTGCCATTTTCAGGACCAGGGCGGAGTGACCCTGGGCGACGGCTGCCTGATAGGGCACAACGTGGTGTTCGCCACGCTGAACCACGACCTGAACCCGGAACGCCGTGCCGCCATGACGCCGGCTCCCATCGTCTTGGGAAAACGGGTATGGGTAGGCTCGAACAGTACCATCCTGCAAGGAGTCACCATCGGTGACGGTGCCGTGATTGCCGCAGGAGCCGTCGTGACGAAGGATGTGCCGGCCAATACGATAGTAGGAGGTGTGCCGGCCAAGTTTATCCGGAGCATCGAGTGACAAATTTTTGCGTTTTTGCTTATACGAGAAAAGGCCGGTGGGTTTTTCTGCTGGCCTTTTTATACGTATTTTATACGCAATAAAGTGTTTAAAAAGAAATACCTCTGCGAATGCACACGCAGAGGTATTTCTTTATTCTGTAGCAGATTTTTCCTCAAACTCTATATTTATCGAAGTATTGTCCCACTTATTCATCTTCTGTGTACCGAAATCTATCAGGAAGCCTGGCCAAAACAGAATGTTCCACAAACAAGCATTGTTGAAGGTAGATTCAAGCATCAACGGTGAAGGTTTGTATCCTTCTTTCTTTGCAATCAAAGTTTTATCTTCACGTTTCTTCTTAATCTTAATGGTAGTAACCTGATCTTTACCTATTTCTCCAAGTCTCATATTGCTACTTGCATCGTAAATTTTTGTTCCTTCAGGTCCAGTAAATGTAATCGTTTGTTTTGAACTACTGAATAAAGTGCAGCATGATGACAATGTCATTGATGCAACTAGTAATAACATTATGTTCTTCATTTTACTTATAGAATTATGGTTATTTGTATATACTTTTCGAATCACGCTGAAAGGTATTCAAAAACGCTGCATTTTCTTGCAGAGTCTTTAATACTGAAGTGGGGTTGAAGGTAGAAAATAATCTTTAAAAACGCAAAGTCTTACCGCACTTTGTTATCCACTTGGTAGATTAGCTCTTGCACGACAGACAATCCCTACTGAAGGGTAGAATCCTCGAAGCAGTACAACATGCCGTCCATAGAATGCATCGTAATTTTTGTCAAAGTGCCATTGATTTAAGCAAGATATAAAAAAGAGGCCGTCTCAAAATGAATTGAGATGGCCTCTGTCGTTTCATATCAGATTGAAGTCGTTTGGATTTTCCTCAAAAAAA